>NZ_CAMPHN010000003.1 GCF_946885885.1 uncultured Pseudomonas sp. | reverse complement strand
GGCCGAGGTTGACCTCGCGCTCGATGTCGACGATGCCGCTGCCGCCCGGATACACAGTGGCGGAGATGCGCGCCGGCACGCCGAACGCCGAATCGCCGACTTCCAGCACGGTCAAGCCGTTGCATTTGCCCACCGCGGCGCCCGCGGTGTCGATCAGAATGATGCCGGCCAGCATGTCGTCGATGATTCGCGCCGAGACCCGGCCGGTGCGCGTGGCCTTGGCTTTGAGCGCACGCTCGATATGGCCGACGTCGGTGACCGTCTCATTGGCCAGTTGACGGATGAAGTCGGCCTCGCTGACCAGTTGGAACAGGTCGCCGATGCGCGCCGACAAACGCCCCTGATGTTCGGCCAGGCGCGCACTGAAGGTCGCCAGACGCGCCACCGCGGCGGCAGTTAGGGGCGCCATGCCCTCTTCCATGGTGCGGGTTTTCATCAACTGGGCGAACTGCTCCAGGCTCTCGTCGCCCAGGGGAATGTCTTCGTCGAAGTCGACCAGCACGCGGAACATTTCCTGGAAGTCCGGATCGTGATCCTGCAACGCGTAGTACAGCTGACGCGCTCCGATGATGATCACCTTGACCTGCAGTGGGATCACCTGCGGGTTGAGGGTCACGGTGGCGATGCGGCCCAGCTCGCCGAGTGGCGACTCCATTTTCAACTGGCGCGAATGCAGGGCGCGCTTGAGCGCATCCCAGACGAACGGCTCGCCGAGCATCTTCTCCGCTTCGAGAATCAGAAAGCCGCCGTTGGCGCGGTGCAGTGCGCCGGGACGCAATTGCCGGTAACTGGTGTAGAGCGCGCCCTGGTCGGCGTTGTATTCGATACGGCCGAACAGGTTGTCGTAGGTCGGGTGCGGCTCGAACACCACGGGCGCGCCGCCCTGGGCGTGATGGCCGACCACCAGGCTCGGGCAGTATTGCTCTTCGAGCATCTTGCGGGTCTGGGCGTCGGCCTTCTCGACTTCGACCAACTGATCGACTACGGTTTTCAGCAGATTGACCTGCACCGCCTGCAAGTAGGCGCAGACCTCGGCATTTTCCGCGTATTTCTCCGACAAGGGCGCGAGCAGCGGCTGTAACGCCACTGTGATGGTTTCCTCGTTGAGCTGACGCAGCTGGTTGCTCGACTCGCGCTTCCATTGCGGCAGGCTGGCGAGTTCCTCGTTGAGGCGTTCTTCCAAAGCGGCGATATCGAGGTGAAAACGCTCGCGGTCGGCCTCTGGCAGCTGGGCGAATTCGGCTTCGTCGAGGGCCTTGCCGTCGACCATCGGGGTGAAGGCGATGTTGCTGCTGTCGCGGTACAGCGCCACGTTCTTTTCCAGGGACAGCCGTTCGATCACGTCCAGGGCCTGGTCGTAGCGCTTGTTGAAGGCGCGATCGATGGCGTTTTTCTTCTGCTGGAACGAGGGGTGTTCGAACACCGCCGGGAAGGTCGCCAGCAGGTTATCGAGCAGACCGTTGATATCGGCTATGAATTCGCCGGCGGTACCGGCCGGCAATTCCAGCGCGCGGGGTTCGCGGGGCTCGTCGAAGTGGTTGACGTAGACCCGGTCCGCCGGGGTTTCCAGGCGTTTGGCTTCGGCCTTGAGGTAGCGTTTGACGAAGGAGAAGCGGCCGGTGCCCGGCTCGCCCATGACGAATACGTTGTAACCGGGGCGCGGCATGGCCACACCGAACTGCAAGGCCTCGACCGCACGTTCCTGACCGAGCACGCCACGGAAGGGCTCCAGGTCATCGGTGCTGGCGAAGTTGAACTGTTCCGGGGAGAAAGGACGGGTTAGGGCATCGGGGGACAAACGTAAAGCGGCAAGGCTGGACTTGGGCATGATGAATCCTTACATCGGGCGGCTTTGGCCGCAAAGATGCAGTGATTCTGGGCCAGCGCCACGGCCAGGATCAAGGTTTGATTCAGAGCAACAACCACTGCCTGACATTGGTGTACCCTTCCGGGCAGCCCGCCTGAATGGATCAAGGTCGATTATGCCGACACCCCAGCACCTGCAGTTACCCGTCATCCAGGTCGCCCGTCATGACTATGCAGCTCTTCCGCATCGGCTCAGCGTCAGGGAAGCCCTGGAAGACATTCGCGTGCAGGGGCTTGGTGAACGCATCATCTATTTCTATGTGGTAGACGATGACAGGGTGCTACTCGGCGTCCTGCCAAGCCGTCGCCTTCTCACCGCGCCGCTGGACACAAAGCTGGCGGATCTGATGGATACGACTGTGGTTACCCTCGAGGAGAGCGCCAGCATACTGCAGGCCTGCCAGCTCCTCACACGCCACAAATTTCTGGCCCTGCCCATTGTCGATAAACAGAAGCGTATCTGCGGCATCGTGGATATTGCTCTACTCAACGATGAAAGCCATGACCTGCGCCAGCGCGATCAAGCCGATGCGCTGTTTGAAACACTGGGTTTCCATGTCACCCAGATTGGCAGCGCATCGCCCATATGGGCGTTCCGCCTGCGTGTACCTTGGCTAATGGCAACCATTGCCAGTGGCACCCTATGTGCCATTCTCGCCAGCTTCTATGAGCTGACCCTGGCCAATAGCCTTGTGCTGGCTTTTTTCCTCACCCTGGTACTGGGCCTAGGCGAAAGTGTCAGCATTCAGTCCATGTCAGTCACCATCCAGGCCTTGCGCAGCGTCAGCCCTACGCGGCACTGGTATCTGCATAGCCTGCGCCAGGAAATCACCACAGCCGCATTGCTTGGTGCAGCCTGTGGCAGCGTCGTCGGACTGATTGTCTGGCTATGGCGCGGTGAAGCCCTGGCCGGCATGGTCATCGGCGGCAGCATTCTGCTTTCGCTGTGTGCAGCCTGCCTGCTGGGGCTTAGCGTCCCGGCCTTGCTGCATGCACTAAAACTGGATCCCAAGATTGCTGCCGGACCCGTCACGCTGGCCCTGACCGACCTGTGCACCTTGTTGTTCTACTTCAGCCTGGCGGCCTGGTTGTTGTAGCCGGCTTACGCGTCTGCGCAGGCCAGGCAATGCGTAGCGGCGGGTAGCACCTGCAAGCGCGCCGGTTCGATAGGTTCGCCACATTTCAGGCAGATGCCGTAACTGCCTTCGGCCAGGCGTAGTTTGGCCAGACCTACCTGATGCAAGCCTTCTTCGACTTCTGCCAGCAAGGCCTGCAGCACTTCATCGTTCTGCCGTTGCTGGGCCTGCTCGGCGAAGTCCGCCGAGTGGCTGCGCGCCAAGTCATGGCGAATCGCGTTAGCCCGGGCGCTGTACTCGTTGAGCAAGTTATAGAGCGCGCTGTGGGGGTCAAAAGCAGTCATGGCATCTTTTCAGAGAAAAAGCGCTGTCCCTGAAGTGTGGTCGCTGGCCAGCGAACTGTACTGACGCCGGTCAGGCAATCGGCAGATAGTCCGCCGCCAGAATGCGCTGCAGCGCCAGGCAATCCGCGGCGAAGTGATCGGCCAGTTCCGGCCAGGGGTTTTCCGCGAGGTTGACCAGTACGCTGTAGGCTCCCGCCGCCCGCGCGCACTCCAAGTCATATCGATAGTCGCCGACCATCACCAGTTCACTCGGGGCCACCCGCCAGCGTTCGGCCAGGTGCAACAGGCCGCCGGGGTGGGGTTTCGGCGGCGCCTCGTCGCGACCGAGGATATCGTCGCTGGCGAAGCAGTCGCCCAGGCCGATGGCCCGCAGGGTTACCAATGCCAGTTCGCGGGCGTTGCGGGTGAGGATGCCTAGCCGGTAACCGCGCCCGTGCAGCTCGCGCACCAGCTCCACGGCGCCGTTTGCCGCTTGCGCGGCCACCGCCAGCTCGCGCTCGTGCTCCAGCAGCCAGGCGTGCTTGGCCGCCGCCACTTCGGCGGGCAAGGCGGCGAGGTGATGCAGGATGTCGTGGTCCAGGGGAATTTCCAGCGCGCGCTTGATCGCCTCGAAGTCGTGCACGGCGAGGGTCAGGGTGCCGTCCATGTCGAACACCCAATGGCGCGCGGCGCGCAATGTCATTTCCAATCCTCTCGGATTCGGGTCAGGCCTTCCTGGGCCACCGAGGCGACCAACTGGCCCTGGCGGTTGAAGATGCTGCCGCGGGAGAAGCCACGGGCATTGCCGGCCCAGGGGCTGTCCATGGCGTACAGCAGCCAGTCGTCCATGCGCAGATCGGCGTGGAACCACAGCGCGTGGTCGAGGCTGGCGACCTGCATGAACTTCTGGAACACCGATACGCCGTGGGGCTGCATCGAGGTGGTCAGCAGGTTGAAGTCGCTGGCATAGGCCAACAGCAGTTTATGCAGCTGCGGTTCGTCCGGCAGCGCACCGGCGGCGCGGAACCAGACATATTTGACCGGTTCGCACGGCTCGGGGGCGAAGGGATTGATCCGTGTTACCGGGCGGATTTCGATGGGCTTTTCGCTGGTCGCGCGCTCGCGCATGCGCTCGGGAATCATCGACTCGACCATGCGCGACAGTTCGGTTTCCGACTTCAGCTGCTCCGGCCCCGGCACCTCGGGCATGCTGTTCTGGTGATGGAAGCCCTCTTCGTCGAACTGGAAGGAAGCGCTGCAAGTGAAGATCGGCTTGCCCTTCTGGATCGCCGTCACCCGCCGGGTGCTGAAGCTGCCGCCGTCGCGCACCCGCTCGACCTGATAGACCACCGGCAAACCGGCATCGCCGGGGCGCAGGAAGTAACCATGCATCGAGTGCACATGGCGCGCCGGATCGACCGTCTGGCTGGCCGCCGACACGCACTGGCCGAGCACCTGACCGCCGAACAACTGGCGAAAGCCCAGGTCCTGGCTGACGCCGCGAAACAGGTTCTCTTCGATGGTTTCCAGGGTCAGCAGGGCGACCAATTCATTCAACACCTGACTCATGCATGCTCTCCAATAACCGCCAAGAAAGCGGCAAAACGTCATTCGGGTAACCGACCGCTCGACCGCGGCATATGGCAATTGGCCGATTTTACCCGTTTCGCCGGCCCGGCGGGTTAGCCACATCGTCGCTCACTGCGGCCCGCCAGTCGCTATGCCGCAAGCGGTACAGCACATGCCGGCGCAACGCGTGGCCCGGCGCCAGCCTGGGGTGGTCGAAATCCTCGGCCGGATCGCGGCGCATACCGATGGCTTGCATCACTCGCTGTGACGGCTGGTTGTCGACGGCGGTGAAGGCGACTATCTGCTCCAGCCCGAGCCGCTGGAAACCACAGGCCAGCGCAACACGCGCCGCCTCGCTGGCGAACCCCTGCCCCCAGTGCTCGCGGGCCAGGCGCCAACCAATCTCGACAGCCGGGCTGAAAGGCGCGGCAAAACCCACCCAGCCGAGGCCGGTTAAACCGATAAAGGTGCCGTTATCCTTCCGTTCCAGCGCCCACAGGCCAAAGCCGTGCTCGGCGAAATGCGCGTGTATGCGCTCGATCATCGCGGCAACCTCCTCGCGACTTTGCGTGGCGGGGAAATAACGCATCACCTGCGGGTCCGCACAGAGCGCCGCGAAGGGCTCCAGATCCGCGGCGCGCCAAGCGCGCAGCTGCAGCCGCGCGCTGTGCAATTCAATCAAGTCAGCCATAAGTCACTCCGCTTGAGCAGGGCCAGGCAGCCCCGCCATACTCGGGCGCCGCGCGATTCAATTTATCTACAGAGCCTTATTCTATGCGCCTGCCGCTGGTCTATCACGACGACTACAGCCCGCCCTTTCCGGCGGCGCACCGCTTCCCCATGGAGAAGTTCCGTCTGCTGCGCGACCACCTGGTGGACAGTGGCCTGACCACGGATGCCGAACTGCTGCGCCCCGAATCCTGCCCCGAGACTATTCTCGCCCTGAGCCACTGCCCGGCCTATATCGAACGCTTTCGCTCGGGAGACCTGGCCCATGAGGAACAACGCCGCCTCGGCCTGCCCTGGAGCGAGGCCCTGGCCCGGCGTACCCTGCGCGCGGTCGGCGGCTCGCTGCTGACCGCCGAACAGGCGCTCGAACACGGCCTGGCCTGCCACCTGGCCGGTGGCACCCACCACGCCCATTACGATCACCCGGCTGGGTTCTGCATCTTCAACGACCTGGCCGTGGTCAGCCAGTACCTGCTGCAAAGCGGCAAAGCCCAGCGCGTACTGATCTTCGACTGCGACGTGCACCAGGGCGACGGCACCGCCCGTCTGCTGGCCGATACCCCAGAGGCGATCACCGTTTCCCTGCACTGCGAAAGCAACTTCCCGGCGCGCAAAGCACACAGCGACTGGGATATCCCCCTGTCCAAGGGCATGGGCGACACGGCTTATTTGCAGGTGGTGAATGACGCGCTCAACTACCTGCTGCCGCTGTATCGACCAGATATCGTGCTCTACGACGCTGGCGTCGATGTCCACCGCAACGATGCCCTGGGCTACCTGCAATTGACCGACGCCGGCATCGCCGCCCGCGACACCGCAGTGCTCGACCACTGCCTGGGCCGCGATATCCCGGTGGCCGGGTTGATCGGCGGCGGCTACGACCAGGACCGCCGCGAACTGGCCAGGCGCCACGCTATCCTGCACCGCTGCGCGGATGCGCTTTGGCGTGAACGCGGCCTCGGCTGAATACGGAACCCGGCCGGCGCAAAACCACCGAACGCATTAGGTTTCACCGATCGCCGAGGCGGCGCCGCACACCAACCTGTCCGGAGGATGACATGTCATCGTTTATGGGGATCATCGAAACCGTGGGGCTGGCGATCGACGGGTTGGGGGTGCTGGTCATCGTCCTCGGGTTGGGCTGGGCGACACTGCGCTTCTTCACCTCGGGCCGGCAGGTGGCGGCACCTTACAAGCGCTTCCGCCAGGATCTGGGCCGGGGAATTCTGCTCGGCCTGGAATTTCTCGTCGCCGCCGACATCGTGCGCACCGTGGCCATGAATCCAACCCTCGACGATGTGCTGGTGCTCGGCTTGATCGTGCTGATCCGCACCTTCCTGAGCATGGCCCTGGAAGTGGAACTGGAGGGCCGCTGGCCCTGGCGGAAGACAACCGACTGATCCGCCAGGCGTCGTTAGTCGTTGACGACGCTGGGCGGCACAACCTTGGTGCTGAGCGGCAGCCCCCGGGTATTGGCATAGAACACCAGGAGCTCGACGGGCTGCTCGGTGGTATAGCCGCGATGCGCAATGCCCACGAGTTCGGCGAGGCTATCGCCGGCTTTCAGCACGAGCTTGTCGGGGCTGTTCTGCTTCTCGACGAACAATACGCCGCTGAGCACATAGCCGACATTGACCACCGCATGGGTATGCCAAGACAAGGTGGTGTTGGCGGGAATACTGAATTTCAGCAAGGTCGGCTCGGGCTGCCCGCTGGCATAGGCCTGGTATGGCGTGCCGTCCCAGGCGTGGCCGGTCTGCAACAGCGTCTCGACTTTCAACGCCTCAGCGGCCAGGACGCCAGGTGCCAAGCCGGGCAAAAAACCGGCGAAAAGAACGAACAAGAGGCTGCGCATGAATTTCCGCTCCTCGAAGGCCAGGGAGTTGTGGGGGGAATTTGCCGAGCGGCGCCACGCGGATCATGCGCCATCCAAATAGCCCTTCGCCACTACAGCATGCCGCGCACCGCGCAAATGCCCCGCCCAACGGTACTTTCAATCCGCGCGGCGACAATCGACGATCTCGCCATGATTCGCCAAGAGATGCGAACGAACATCCCCATTTCTTGCAACACAAGCGCCGGATGCTGTCTAAAACACCGGCTAGGCCAAGGGGAGAGACCATGCCGACGCATAAAGTGACCGTCAATGGCTTGCAGTTGAACGTTTCCATCCGTGGTCAGGGCTCACCGCTGCTCTTACTCAACGGCCTCGGTGGCTTGATCCGCACCTTCGATACCCTGCGCGATGAATTGATGGACTTCAAGACCATCGCATTGGACGTGCCCGGGGTCGGCAAATCGCAAGCCCCCACTTGGCCGATGCGTCTGCCGCGCCATGCCGACACGATCGCCGAACTGCTCAAGCAATTGGGGTTCGACCAGGTCGATGTGTTCGGCGTGAGCTGGGGCGGAGCGCTGGCGCAGGAGTTCGCCCTGCGTCACCCGAGCATGGTGCGCCGACTGATCCTCGCGGCGACCTCGGCCGGCCCGGCGATGCTGGTGAAACCCGCCGACATCCTGGATTTTTTCGGCAGGAGCAAAAGCGCCAAACTGCGCAAGCTAGAAGGCTCGCACAACTCGATACAGGCGCTGCTGCGCTTCGGCGTGGCGAACGGCATGCTCACGGTCAACCCGCGCGCCTATTACCACCAGCTCACCGCATTGGTCGGCTGGACCAGCCTGCTGCGGCTGTTCCGCCTGCGCCAGCGCACGCTGATCCTCGCCGGCGAGCGCGATACCCTGGTGCGGCTGTACAACGCGCATATCCTGCGCCGCGCCATTCGCAATGCCGAACTACAGGTGTTGCAAGGCGAGGGGCATTTTTTCGTGGTGACCAGCGCCTGGCGCACCGCCGAAGCGATACGCGACTTCCTCTGCAAGGAAGACCGCGATGAAGAACCCACACCACTGCTCGCCAGCAGGCTATTCAGGCCACGCCTGCTGCAATCCGAGCGGGAGAGCGGCCGCTGATGGCACCGCCACGGACTTGCCCGGAGTCGTGCAAGCCCGTTAATTTCGCACCCCCAATGTAAGGACACACTCCCATGCCCCGCCTCGCTCCCTCTTTTTCAGCCGTGCTCTGCGCCTTGCTCCTCGGCGTTGCGCTCACGACCCAGGCCGCCACCCCGTCGGCGCTTGACAAGCTGGTGGCACTGTGCGCCGAGCGCCTGCTGCTGGCCGACCAGGTAGCCGCCAGCAAGGCGCAAACCGGCAAGGCGGTGGAGGATGCCGCGCGCGAGGACGAACAACTGACGTTGTTGTCCGCCCATTCGCAGACTCATCATCTGACTCCCGAGCGGGCCGCGGCCTTCTTCCGCTGGCAGATGGAAGCGAGCAAGCTGATCCAGTACCAACTGCTGGCCGCGCCGCCGACCGGCAACGCAGAACCGCCCATGCCGCTCGAGGAAATCCGCACCCGTCTCAACCTGCTCAATCAGGAGCTGCTGCAGACCCTCGCCCCGGCGCTGGCGGAACTGCAGCAAGGCGCCTGCAGCGAGCGGCTTTACCGCGCCATCGACGCCCAGGCCGCGCAACAGAAGCTCGACACCCTGCACCGCACCGCCCTGATCCGCGCCCTCGGCGATACCTGCCGGGGATTCTGAAGAAACGGCTCGAGCTACCCATCCATCACCTCAGTACAAGGCGGGGTCGGTCGGCCCGTTCCTCACATTTAGGGTTTCCTTTTTTTGTAGGAGGCGCGCCCTCGCGGCGAATGCAGCCCGCAGGGCTGCCCTTTGATGGCAGCACTCACCTTCCGATGATAGGGAGGCAATTCGAGCCCTGCGACAAACATCCAAGCCCCTCACCCCCAGCCCCTCTCCCAGAGGGCGAGGGGAGCAGACCGCGCTTGGCGATGGGAAGCATCTAGCCTGCATGGCAACGGCAAGCCTCCAATTCGCCCCCTCGGGTAGAATGCGCGCTTTCCCGCCTCGACCAGCAGTGCGCCCATGACCGACTCAAGCAACCGTCCCGCCCCTCGCGTCGCCATTATCGGCGGCGGCCCCGCCGGCCTGATGGCCGCCGAAGTGCTGGCATCGGCCGGGGTCAAGGTCGAGCTGTACGACGCCATGCCCTCGGTCGGGCGCAAGTTTCTATTGGCCGGCGTCGGCGGCATGAATATCACCCACTCGGAGGCCAAGCCGGCGTTTCTGGCGCGCTATGGCCAGCGCCGCGAAGAAATCGCCCAGCTGCTCGCCGAGTTCGACGCCGACGCGCTGCGCGCCTGGATTCATGGCCTGGGCATCGACACCTTTGTCGGCACTTCCGGCCGGGTATTCCCCAGTGATATGAAAGCCGCGCCACTGCTGCGCGCCTGGCTCAAGCGCCTGCGCGAACTCGGCGTGACCATGCATACCCGGCATCGCTGGCTGGGCTGGACAGCCGAGGGCGCCTTGCGCATCGCCTCACCGGCCGGCGAGCTGGCGGTGACGGCCGACGCCACCCTGTTGGCTCTCGGCGGCGGCAGCTGGGCGCGGTTGGGTTCGGACGGTGCCTGGGTGCCCTTGCTGCAAGCGCGCGGGGTCACAATCGCGCCGCTGCAACCAAGTAATTGCGGCTTCGAGGTAACAGGCTGGAGCGCGTTGCTTCGCGACAAGTTCGCCGGTGCGCCGCTGAAAAACGTCAGCCTGCGCCTGGACGACGAAACACCGCGCCAGGGCGAATTCGTCCTGACCGCGAACGGCGTCGAAGGCAGCCTGGTCTACGCCCTGTCGGCGGCGGTTCGTGAACGCATCGCGCAACAGGGCAGCGCCACCCTCTATCTCGACCTGCTGCCGCAAAGCTCGCCAGCCAAGTTGCAGGCCGCCTTGAGCAAACCGCGCGGCTCCCACTCCATGGCCAAGCACCTGCATCGGCAAACCGGTATCGACGGGGTAAAGGCCGCACTGCTGCGCGAACTGGCAACGCCCGAGCAGATCAAGGATCCGGCCCAACTGGCCGCCGTGCTCAAGGCGCTGCCCCTCACCCTGGTCAAAGCCCGCCCGCTGGACGAAGCGATCAGCAGCGCCGGCGGCGTACCCTTCGAAGCACTGGACGCACGCCTGATGCTCAAGCGACTACCCGGCCTGTTCTGCGCCGGCGAAATGCTCGACTGGGAGGCACCGACCGGCGGCTACCTGCTCACCGCCTGCTTCGCCAGTGGCCGGGCGGCGGGGTTGGGGATTCTAGAGTGGTTGCAGAGCCCGTAGGGTGCGCCGTGCACACCATTGACAGCGAACACACAAACACTGCCAATGAACTCGCCACACAGACCACTAGCATTTAGCCACCACTCTCTCTATCCTCGCCGAACTCGACAGGGACGTGCGGGCTTCAGCTATCACGCCTTGCGAGCCTCTAGGGGTCATAGAGCGCCCTCTATCTTGTAAATCATGGAGCAATGCATGCTGAAATATTTCTCGCTGGCTACTGTCCTGGCCGTCGCCGCCCTTGCAACCGGCTGCGCCTCCGTCCCCATGGCAGATGCAAGCCGTGATGCCCAAGCCAAAACCTTCACCGCACCGGCCGACCAAGCGAACATCTATGTGTATCGCAACGAAAGTATCGGGGCAGCCGTGAAAATGGCGGTTTCGATGGATGATCGACCTGTCGGCAAGACCGTTGCCAAAACCTATCTACTGATGACCGTACCCGCAGGCCAGCACACCCTGAAATCCGAAGCAGAAAATGATTCCGTGCTGCAACTGGCTACCGAAGCCGGGCGGAACTACTTCGTTTGGCAGGAAGTGAAAATGGGCGTTTTCTCCGCTCGCAACAAACTGCAACTGGTGGATGACGCCCAAGGTCGCAAGGGCGTCAACGAAAGCAAGCTGGTCCAGACCGCTCAGTAATACTCCGACAGGCTGGAGGCCCTCGCTGACCAGCCTGTCGATTCCAGCCGGCTTGCGCCGCCGCTGCCCGCCTGAAACTCCAGCGCTCGCCCAGGGTCTCTATTTTTTGTGAGAAGCCGTGCGTCTTCTCCGCCCCTCAGCATTAGAGACTCACCATGCTCACTACCTGTCGTCTCGGCCTTATCGGCCTAAGCCTTTGCGCCTCCCTGCAGGCCGCCGAATTTCGAGTCACCACGACCGCGGATGCGCATGACGGCCTCTGCGATACCCATTGTTCCCTGCGCGATGCGGTGAGCACGGCGAACCGCGAGCCCGGCGCCGACGTTATCCTGCTGCCAGCCGGGCGCTATGTGCTGAGTCTGCTCGCCGAGTTCGGCGAACCGGGCATCCGCTACGACGAGGACGCCAACCTCAATGGCGACCTGGATATCAGCGACCATCTGAGCATCCGCGGTGTCGGCAGCGCGCAGACGATCATCAGCGGCATCGACCCGACGCAACCGCCCTACCGCAACGACCGTCTGCTGGAAGTGTTGAGCGGCGCCAGCCTGAACCTGCAACGCCTGGCCCTGGAAAACGGCCGCACCGCCTTCAACGGCGCCGCGGCGGAGAACCACGGCCTGCTGCGCCTGCAACTGGTCCAGGTGCAGGGCAATCATGCCGCGACTATCAATCCGGGCTTTCGCGAGATCGTCGGCGAGGAAGGTTATCGCTACGGCCAGGGCGGCGGCATCGCCAATTACGGCAGGCTGGAAGTCTACTCCTCGGACTTTCTGGAAAATCGCGCGCGCGGCGACCTGGACGACAATCTCGGCCGCGGCGGCGCCATCTTCAACCGCGGCGATCTGCTGGTGCGCGACAGCAATTTCCTGCGTAACTCGGCCTCGGACGAAGCCGAGCGTTCCAGGGGGAGCGGTATCTTCAACGGTGGGCAGGCCGATATTGCCCGCAGCGCCTTCGTCGCCAATAGCGGCTCCGAGGGCGGTCGCGGTTTTGCCATCGCCAACGACGACAACGGCGAGCTGAAGCTGACCAACAGCACCCTCAGCGGCCATATAGGCACCGGGGGCGCGCTGAGCAACGGCTATTACAGCAACCCGCCGGACAACGATCCCAAGGCCACGTTGATCAACGTGACCATCGCCGGCAACAACGGTTACGGCGTGCAGAACAGCGGCCAGTTGCTGATTCGCAACAGCCTGATTGCCGGCAACCTGGGCTTTTTTGGCGACGAGGTGACCAACTGCCGCAACGAAGGCCCCCGTTATCGCTATCAAGCCATCGGCCTGCTGCTCAATAGCGAGCCGAGCGACTGCACCGCCGACCTTTACCTGCCCTACGAACAGACCTTCACCCACCTGCTGCTGCCCCTGGCCGACAACAACGGCCGCACCCAGACCTATGCCCTGCGCCGCGGCAGCCTGGCGCTGGACGCCGGTGTCGGCTCCTGCACCAGCCATGACCAGCGCCGCCTGACCCGACCGCGCGATGGCGATGGCGACGGAGTGGCGGTGTGCGACCTGGGCGCTTTCGAGCGGGCCCGGCCGTAAGCCAACATGGCTTGGGCTGAACCGTAGGGCGGGTTAGGCGCGCCGCTCCAGCTACCGGACGACCACCGGCCCACGGGTGCCGTAACCCGCCGCAAACGACCACCCATGCGGCTGAATGGCTACGGACAAAACACGTGGGAGGCGCTTTAGCGGCGAGCCTTCAGTCGCGGCTAAAGTCCCTCCCGCGACCCGGCAGCTGCGGCAAGAATGCTGAATGGCTACAGGCGCAATGGTGGGTTACGCGGCGCGCAAATATGGCGGTGAATGGATCAGCTCTGCCCGGCGCCGCTAACCCACCCTACGGTTTTCTACCGCCCTTGCTCGGTTTGCCGCCGAAGCTCGGCACCTTGCGCACGGCCTTGGCCGCGGGCATGGCCGGTTCGTCGCTTTCCAGCCAGCGCCCGAGGCTACCGCCTTTGCCGCCGCCGACCACTTTCGGTTTCTTGGCTTTCTTCGGCTTTTTCACCACCTGGCCGCCGGGCAGGGTCTGGGGGACACGGTGGTCGGGAATGAAATCCGGCTCGTCGATGCGTTGCAGCACTTGCTGGGTCAGGGTCTCGATGGCCGCGAGGTGTTGCACCTCATCGGCGCAGACCAGCGACACCGCTTGCCCCGTGGCCCCGGCGCGGCCGGTGCGGCCGATGCGGTGCACATAGTCTTCGGCGACTACCGGCAGGTCGAAGTTGACCACCAGCGGCATGTCGTCGATATCCAGACCGCGGGCCGCCACGTCGGTGGCCACCAGCACCTTCACCTCGCCATCCTTGAAGCGTTGCAGCGCGCGCAGGCGGGTGGCCTGGGGTTTGTCGCCGTGGATAGCGTCGGCGCTGATGCCGTGGCGCTGCAGCTCGCCTTCCAGCTCGTCGACGCCCTTGCGGGTTTTCACGAACACCAGCGCCTGGCTCCAGCGTTTGCTCCGATACAGATGCAGGAACAGTTCGCTCTTGCGCTTCTTGTCCACCGGGATCAACCACTGCTTGACCGACTTGGCCGCGGCGTTGCGCGGGCTGACCGAGATGCTCAGGGGATTGCGTAACATGTCGCCGGCCATCGCCCGGATGGCATCGGAGAAGGTTGCGGAGAACAGCAGGGTCTGGCGCTTTTTCGGCAGCGCGGCGAACAGGTCTTCCAGCTCGCGGGCGAAACCCAGGTCGAGCATGCGGTCGGCCTCGTCGAGCACCAGTATCTGCAATTGGCCGAACTTCACCGCGTTCTGCCGGTACAGGTCGAGCAAGCGCCCGGGCGTCGCGACCAGCACATCGAGACCTTTACGCAGCTTCATCATCTGCGGGTTGATGCTGACCCCGCCGTACACCGCATAGCTGCGCAGCGGCAGGTGCTGGCCATAGGTCAGAAAGCTCTGCTGCACCTGCTCGGCCAACTCGCGGGTCGGCACCAGCACCAGGGCGCGCACCGAGTTACTGGCCACCTGTGGGCCTTCCATCATCAAACGCTGCAACAGCGGCAGGGCGAAGCCGGCGGTTTTGCCGGTGCCGGTCTGCGCCGCGGCCATCAGGTCTTGGCCCTTGAGGATCGGCGGGATGGCCTGGGCCTGGACCGGGGTCGGCGTGCGGTAATCGAGGCCGTCGAGGGTGCGCAGCAGAGGGTCGATCAGGCCGAGGGAAGCGAAGGTCATAGGCGTAACCACAGAATACGAAGTGACAATGGCGCGCAGTTTACCCTGCCCGGCGCCAACCATTGCGTTTCTGTTATGCGACTGGCCATCCGCTCACGGCTCTGGTAGCCCGGATGAAATCCGGGGAAATATACAGCCGCACAGATCGCTCCCGGATTGCATCCGCGCTACGAAGCGCGCGCAGGTAGGGAGGACATGGCGCAGCCTTGTCCGCCGCTGGCATGCGGATGGTGGACAAGCCTTCGGCATGTCCACCCTACGAGGTCCTAGACCTTGCACATGAACTTAGGACCTACGATGCGCGGTACCCGGCTAAACCCCGCGCACCCGCTGCAGCGCCTGTTCCATCTTGGCCGCCGGGACTTTCTGCAGGCTGCACAGCAACGCATGGGACACCTCGGCGATGCCGTGGCGCTCGCGTAATAGCTCAGCCATAAAGCAGGTCAGGTTGGCCGCCATCTCCGCATCGGCCAGTGCGCGGTGGGCCTGGCCGGTGTCCGGCAGGCGGGCCCAGCGGTTGAGGGTGCCGAGCTTATGGTTCGGCGCCTGCGGCAACAGGCGCCGCGCCAGCAGCAACGAGCAGGCGAACGGCTGCGCACGACGACGGCCGATCAGCGCCAACTCGGCGTCCCAGAACTTCTGGTCGAAACTGGCGTTATGCGCCAGCAGCGGCCGCTCGCCGACGAAATCCGCCACTTCCCGCATCACCTGGGCCGCCGGCGGCGCGCTGCGCAGCATGGCGTTGCTGATCCCGGTGAGCTGTTCGATAAACGGCGGCACCCAGGCGCCGCTGTTCATCAGGCTCTGATAACGGGCGACTATCCGGCCGCCCTCGACTATGACCACGCCGACCTCGGTGGCGCGGGCCTGCTGCGCCGGCGACATGCCGGTGGTTTCGAAATCCAGTACGGCGATTGAATCGCTGGGCATCGTTCAGTTTCTCAATGATCAGTTTTTCAACATCAGTTTTTCAACAACAGCGCGCCGTCGATCGGCACGTAGCGGCTGGCGGCGCGCACCAGCGATTGCGCGGTCAGCCCCGGCACGCCGTAGGCCACCGCCTCGACACCGTGGCTGCCGCGGATTTTCTCCAGCAACAGGTCGAAGTCGCCATCGCCGGAGGCCAGCACCACCTCGTCGACCCGCGGCGCGGCATCCATGATGTCGATGGTGATGCCAACGTCCCAGTCGCCCTTGGCCGAGCCGTCGCTACGCTGGATAAAGGGCTTGAGCTTCACGGTGAAACCGAGATTGCGCAGGATCTGCTGGAACTGCTGCTGTTTCTGGTCGCCGCGGTCGATGGCATAGGCATACGCCTCGACGATCTGCCCGTGCTGGCCGACGTCGGCCCACAGGGCGGCGTAGTTGAAATGGCAACCATAGGCCTGGCGCACCGTGTAATAGAGATTTTGCACATCGGCGAACAGGGCGATTTTCTTCAATGGTGATCCTCGGCGGGCGGTTGGCGGCGGCATACGCGGGCGATTTCTCAGCCGCCTGCTAAAGTTGGGCGCCAGTATGCCAGCCAATAGCCAAGGACTGTCGAAATGCCGCCCGCACTGCTGATCATCGATATGCAACAAGGCATCCAGCGCCTCGACCGCCCGCGCAACAACCCCGAGGCGGAAATCCGCATCGCCACCCTGCTCGGCCATTGGCGCCAAGCCGGTTGGCCGTTGGCGCATATCCGCCATATCTCCCGCGACCCGGGCTCGGTGTTCGCCCCGGGGCAGGATGGCGCGCTGTTCCAGCCAGCACTGGCGCCGCTGCCGACCGAGCAGGTATTCGAGAAGAACGTCACCGACGCCTTCACCCATAGCAACCTGGAACGTTGGCTGCATGTGCGCGGCATTCGCGCGCTGGTGATCGTCGGCGTGGCCAGCGAAAACTCGGTCGAAGCCACGGCGCGCAGCGCCGGCAACCTGGGCTTCGCCACCCGGGTGGTGGCGGATGCCTGCTACACCTTCGACAAAGTCGATTACGCGGGCCGCCCGCGCAGCGCCGAGGAAGTACATGACATGGCCATGGCCAACCTGCGCGACGAATATGCCGAGGTGGTGCGCAGCACCGACTTGATCGCCGCGCTATTTGGAGCGCCTGGGCGGATCGGCTAGAGTGAGCGGCCCGTTCAATCGACCGTGATCACGATGAATCCGCTCCACGCCCTGCGCGACGCCTGGTTTTTCTTCAGCCATAACCTGCCGGCGATCGCCCGCCTGTGCCTGCCGCTGATCGTCCTCGAAGCGCTGCTACAACAGCATGTCGGCGCCGCGGTCGCGCCCGAGTCCAAAACGCTCTACCGGATTCTGGTGGGGCTGCTGTTCTACCCGCTGTACACCGGCGCGCTGATTCTGTTTCTCGATGCACGCAGCAACGGCCAGGCCCCCTCGGCGCGGGATCTGCTCGCCGTCAGCCTGCGTCTGTGGCCGACGTTCGCCCTATTGGCGGGGCTGAACACCCTGGCGATCCTGCTCGGCGCCTCGCTGTTCGTACTGCCGGGCCTGTGGCTGCTGGTCAAGCTGGCGTTCGCCGAGTATTTGCTGGTGCTGCGCGGCCTCAGCCCGCTGAAGGCACTGCACGAGAGTTTCGAGATGACCAGCGGCTACTTCTGGCCGATGCTCCTGTGCGTGCTCAGCGTGGCGCTGCCGCTGTGGATGCTGGACGGCTGGCTGCAGCAGAATCAGCCCGACGACGACTTGACCGGCCTGGCGCTGAGCAGCCTCAACGGCTTTTTGCAGCTGTTCAGCACCGTGGTGGTATTTCGTCTATTTATGTTGCGTAGCGCCTTGCCCGCCCGCGAGTGATCGAAGGCGAACCAATCGAAGCCGGATCAGTCGGTAACTGTGAACCCCAGGGAGGAACCCACATGGCAGAGCAAAATCCGAGCATCATTTCCCATGTATCGATCGGCACCAATCAGTTCGACGAGGCCGTGGCCTTTTACGACAAGGTGCTGCCGACCCTGGGTTGCAAGCGCATCCTGGCGTTCCCCGGCGCCGTCGCTTATGGCCGCGAATACCCGGAATTCTGGGTGCAGAAGCCGATCGACGGGCTGGTGGCGAATGTCGGCAACGGTACCCATTTCGGCTTTTTCGCCCACGACAAAGAGTCGGTGCAAGCCTTCTATCAGGCGGCGCTGGACGCCGGCGCGAGCCCCGATGGCGCACCCGGACCGCGTGCCGAGTACGGCGAACCCTATTACGGCTGCTTCGTGCGCGACCTCGATGGCCACAAGATAGAAGCGGCGTATTGGGACATGGACCTGGTCAACGAACTCTATATCGAGCCGCACCAGCACTGAGAAACACCGCCTCGGTAGCCCGGATGCAATCCGGGAACGATGCCCGGCGCAAAACTGCTCCCGGATTTCATACGGGCTACGAAGCTGCAAGGCCTGCGAACCCGTAGGGCGGACATGCCGAAGGCTTGTCCGCCATCTCGACGCCGCGGTGGACAAGGCTTCGCCATGTCCACCCTACAACCCGCGTTTAATCGATCGCCATTAGGGTCTGCCGGCCCGCTGCGGCTTCATCCCCGACAAACGTGGCAGCAATGCGCGCTCGAACAAGCGCGGGAAGAAGCGCGCGAGTATCCGCGCGCGCCAATCGACATTCGACAACACCAATAACCGCCGCCGCTTGAGGGCACCGCGATAGATGGCCTCGGCGACATCCTGCGGCGAGGCCACCTTGCCCATCGCCAGCGGCGGCTGTGCGGCCACCGAGCCGTCGCCGACCAGGGCGTTCTTGCGCAGGTCGGTGGCGGTGAAGCCGGGGCACACCAGCATCACATTGACCCCCGCCCCCTTCAGCTCGTAGCGCAGGGTTTCGAACAAGCCATGCAGGGCGTGCTTGCTGGCGTTGTAGGCGCTGCGATAGAGCAAGGGCGCGAAGCCCGACAGCGAACTGAGCACGATGATCTGCCCGCCGCGGGCGATCAGGCTGGGCAAGGCAGCCTTGGTGCAATGCAACGCGCCGAAGTAATTGACCGACATGATCCGCTGGAACACCGCCAGATCGGTATCGGCGAAGCTGCTGCGGTGGGTGATGCCGGCGTTATTGACCAGCACGTCGATGCCGCCGAAACGTTCGATGGCCAGGGCCACGGCGCGCTGCACCGCGGCGGCGTCGGCGACGTCGCACAGCAGCCCCAGGGCTTCGGCATTGTGGTGATCGGCCAGGTGCTGCACCAAGCTGTCCAGCGCTTGCTGCTGCAAGTCGAGAATCACCAGACGCGCCCCGGCCTGGGCCAGACGCATGGCCAGGGCGCGACCGATACCGGCGCAACCGCCGGTGATCAGCACGACTTTGCGATCGAATACTTTATTGGCGAATACCTTGCGATACATACCGACCTCATTTGCCTGACGGGGTCTTTGCAAGCGTCAGTGCCTTGCATCCAGCCTCCGACGCTTCAATAACGATGCCTACTAGAGCCTGTTACGGCTGCTATCGCAACAGGGGGATGCGCGGGTAAGTGTGCAATCGCAAAAAACGCCGGTGGCGGCCTTATCGACATGCCACTTGAGCGGGCAACCCACGTCGGGCGATTGGCGGTTCGGCCATGCCGGCACCGCGTTCGGGTATGCTCGCCGCTTTGAGCATAGTTCACGCCCCACAAGGCCACGCGCGTCATGACCTATGTACGCCATCACGACGCGCCGGTGGTCTCCAGCCATTTGCCGGTGATCGCCCGTCTGCTTTTACCGCCGCTCGAACAGCCGGACTGACAACCGGACAAATCGCTCTGGACAAAGACATGGGCACTTCGCCATGCTCGTCTTCGTAACAGAATATTCAAAAAACGGCCAAAGAGCTGCTAACCGATTGATGCGAATACATTTCTTTCTGCTGCTGATGGCCACGCTACTGTCCGTCCCGGATTATGCTCGACCTGGCGAAAGCGAGGCCGGCCCGCTGGTACAGGTGGGCTTCTACGAATTTCCGCCACACTCCTACAGCGACAGCCAGGGCCGTCCACGAGGCGCCATCCTGGAACTGACCGAGCGCCTGTTGAAGCACGCCGGCTACCGCGCGGAGATCCGTTCGTACCCCAGCGCGCGCCTGTACGGCGCCCTGCAAGATGGCAGCGTGCATATCTGGCCCGGCGCGCCGGGCAAGCCCGAACTGGCCGACCACACCCTGGAAACCCGCACCCAGGTCGGCGAGATCGTGCTCAACCTGTATTTCCGTCGCGACACCCCGCTGCCGCGCCTGCCGGAAGACCTCAAAGGCCGCGGGCTGATCATGATCACCGGCTACACCTACTGGCAACCGATCAACGAGATGCTCAACGACCCCGCGCTGCAAATCGAGAGCCATCGCACCAGCACCCATACCGCCGCCCTGGAAATGCTCCAGCGCCATCGCGGCGATTTCCTTCTCGACTATCAAACCCCGGTCGAACAAGCTCGGCAACGGCTGGGCATAGGCGAACTGCCGTTTATCCAATTGCAGCGCATCCCGCTGAACCTGATCGTCTCGCGCCACGCACCGGGCGCCGAAGCGCTACGCGACGCCCTCGACCGCGCCTACCAGGAACTGCAAGCGGCAGGCGTAGACCTGCGCCTACCCTGATCGCGCCAGCGGTCCAGGAGCGACGCCGATAACTGGACAAACCGCCACTGGCGCCGCAACATTCCCGGCCCTTTTGTCGCCGCATCTTTATAAAAAAAACGGCAACTGCTGCCGCGGTAACCCATGCGAATACCTTTCTGTCTTTTGCTCTGCAGCGCCTTGTTCTGCGGGCCGAGCACCGCCCAGGACGCCCCGGCGCCTCTCGCACCGCTGGTCAAGGTCGGCTACTACGAGTTCCCGCCCTACACCTACACCGACGCCGAAGGTCGCCCGCAAGGCGCCACCCTGGATCTGATCGAGCGCCTGCTGGATAAGGCCGGCTACCGCGGCGAGTTCCGCGGTCTGCCCGGCGCGCGCCTGTACGCCGGCCTGCGCGACGGCAGCGTGCACCTCTGGCCGGGCGCGACCGGCAAGGAAGAACTGCGCGCTCACGTATTGGAAAGCCGCAGCGTGCTCGGCGAACTCGACCTGGCGCTCTACCGCCGCCCGGACATGCCGGCGCCCACGTTGCCGGAAGACCTGGCCGGGCACGGCGTTATCGCGATCAGCGGCTACACCTACTGGAAACCCTACAGCGACTGGCTGCAGGACCCGGCGCTGAATCTGCGGATCCACCGCACCGGCAGCCACGGCGCCGCGCTGGAAATGCTCCAGCGCCATCGCGGCGACTTCCTCCTCGACTACCACATCCCGGTCGAGCAGGCCCGTCGACAGCTCGGCATAGCCCCGATGCCGCACCAGATACTGCAGCGGCTGACGGCCAAGATGATCATCTCCAAGAAAGCCCCGAACGCCGAAGCCCTGCGCGATGCCCTGGATCGGGCCTACGAGCGATTGCGGGCGGACGGCGAGGATCTGCGCTTGCAGTGAGCCGCTGACACCTCCTGAGGTGGAACGCTGCGGCAACTCACAAGCGCTGACGGCCTGCTAGGCTCAAGTTGTTCCATCGGCACAGGACGGAGGCCGACAAAATGGCAAGAAAGCAAAAACGCTTGGTCCAAACCGCCAACTGGCTCTCGGCGCTGCTCCTTTGCGCCGCGACCGCCGCCCAGGGCAACCAACTCATCACCCTGCACTACAATGAGCGCGCGCCTTATCTGCAGACCCTCGACAACGGCAAAATCGCCGGTCTCACCGCGACCCCGGCCGAGCAAGCCCTGCGCCGCGCCGGCATCCCCTTCAAGTGGGAGAAAACCCCTTCCAACCGACAGATCCAGCTCCTCGAAAAGAACGCAGGCGCGGACTGCATGGTCGGCTGGTTCAAAAACCCGCAGCGCGAACTGATCGGCAACTACTCCCTGCCCCTGTACCAGGACAAACCGACCATCGGCCTGGCGCTGTTCAGCAACATCAACATCGACAGCGGCAGCAGCCTGGAGCAGGTGTTGCATAACCGCGAACTACGCCTGTTGGTCAAGGATGGCTATTCCTACGGCGAGCATATCGACGCGCTTATCCACAAGATCGAACCCCGGCGGATAAAAACCACGGTGGAAAACATGAACATGCTGCGCATGATCGCCCTCGACCGCGCCGACTACTTCTTTATCGCCGAGGAAGAGGCCAGCGAACTGATCCGCCAATCCGAATTCGACGAGGGCGACTTCAAATATATTCGCTTCAGCGACAGCCCCGACGGCGGCCAACGTCACCTGTGGTGCAGCAAGCAGGTTTCCCAGCAGAGCCTGAACAGGATCAACAAGGCCATTAGCGAACTGGCCCGCGAGCGCTCGCCAGCCGCCAATCAGCCCTGAGCTTACTTGCGCGGCTTGGCCCGCGCGGTGGGTTCGGCGATCAGCGGGTCGTCCGGCCAATAATGTTTGGGGTAACGCCCCTTCAAATCCTTCTTCACTTCGGCGTAGGTGCTGCGCCAGAAGTTGGCCAGGTCCTGGGTCACCTGCACCGGGCGGCGCGCCGGCGACAACAGGTGCAACTTGACCACCTGCCGACCGCTGGCGATGCGCGGGGTATCGGCCAGGCCGAACAACTCTTGCAGGCGCACCGCCAAAACCGGCGGTTGTTCGTGGTAATCCAGGGCGATGCGCGAGCCGGACGGCACCTGCACGCTGCGCGGCGCCAGCTCGTCCAGGCGTTGTGGCAGCGGCCAGGGCAGCAGGTTCTGGAGCATGCCAGGCAGATCGAGATTGGCGAAATGGCTGAGGCGGCTGACCTGGCCAAGATAGGGTTGCAGCCAATCTTCCAGCGACTGCAGCAGGGCCGCATCGCCGACATCCGGCCAGTCGCTGTGGCCCTGGGCTTGTAGATCGAGATCGCGCAGCAAGGCCACGCGCGCCTGCCACTGGCGCAGCTCCGGGGTCCAGGGCAGCAGCGCCAAGCCTTTGCGCCGCACCAGGCCGAGCAAGGCGCGGCTGCGCGCCGCTTGGTCCAAGCCGTTCAGCGGTTCGCGGCTGAGCACCAGCTCGCCCAAACGGCGCTGCCGCTCGGCGCGCAGCACGCCTTCGCGTTCGTCCCAGTCCAGTTCCTCGCGGATGGTGATCTGCTCGGCCAGCACCGTCTCGAACAGTTGCGGGTCGAGGTCGGCGGCCAGGTAGATACGCTCCTCGCGCTGGCCCTGGCGGCTGCCGAGGTCGGCGAGCACCAGCCATTCGTGCTTCATCAGCGCATCGGCTTCGGCGAATAGCGCGGCGCGGCCGTTGGCCAGGCGGTATTCGGCGCCGCCGGCACGGCGCTGCTGGGCGACCCGGTCCGGGTAGGCGAACGCCAGCAAGGCGCCGAGCCAGCGCGGGTGCTCGGGATCGGCCACCGGCTCGCTCACAGGGCTGCGTTTGAGCAAACCATGGAATTGCCGGGCAAGTTGCCGCGCCCGCTGCATGCCACCCTGAGCGGCGCGGCCGGCCTTGCTCTCGCCACTGAGCAAGGCGATGCGACTGTGCAGATCAGCACCTGCGCCCTTGAGGATGTCACGCTCGCCAAGCAGCGCCGCCAGGTTGCAGGCCAGCTCCGCCAAACCCAGGGCCTGGCCGCGCAGCAATAAATGGGCGATACGCGGGTGCGTCGGCAATTCGGCCATGGCGCGGCCGTGCTCGCTGAGCGCGCCGCGTTGGTCCAGCGCGCCCAGGCGGGTCAGCAGATCGCGGGCCTGGGCATAGGCTGCGGCGGGCGGTGGGTCGAGCCAGATCAGCTCATCCGGGCTCACGCCCCAGCGCGCCAATTGCAGGGCCAGGCCGGCCAGATCGGCCTGAAGGATTTCCGCCGCGCCGTAAGCCGCCAATTGCTCGTGCTGCGCCTGCGACCACAGGCGGTAACAGGCGCCCGCCTGTAAACGCCCGGCACGGCCGGCACGCTGGGTCGCCGAGGCGCGGGAAATGCGCTGGGTTTCCAGGCGGGTCATGCCGCTGCCCGGGTCGAAGCGCGGCACCCGCGCCAGGCCGGCATCCACCACCACGCGCACACCATCGATGGTCAGGCTGGTCTCGGCGATATTGGTCGCCAGCACTATCTTACGCAGGCCCGCCGGCGCCGGTTCGATAGCCGCGCGTTGGGCGCTCAGCTCCAGTTCGCCGTGCAACGGGCAAAGCAGAATATCGCCGCGCCCGTCCAAGCGTTCGGCCAACTGTTCGTTGACCCGGCGAATCTCCGCCTGCCCCGGCAGAAACACCAGCAGGCTGCCCGGCTCGTCGTCCAGCGCTTGCAGCACCGTTTGCACAACGCGCGGCTCCAGCCATTCGCCCGGCTGAAAAGGCGCGCTCCAATGCTGCGCCACCGGGAACATCCGCCCTTCGCTGCGCAACACCGGCGCATCGCCGAGCAGCGCGGCCAGGCGCTCGCCTTCCAGGGTCGCGGACATCAACAAGATCTTGAGTGGCGGCTCGCCGGAATCCTCACCACGAAACATCGCCCTGCCGTTCAGACACAGGGCCAGGGCCAGATCGGCATCCAGGCTGCGTTCGTGGAATTCGTCGAAAATCACCAGGCCGACGCCCTCCAGCGCCGGGTCGTCCTGCAAGCGGCGGGCGAGAATGCCTTCGGTGACCACTTCGATGCGCGTGCGCGGGCCGACCTTGCTGTCCAGGCGAATGCGGTAGCCGACGGTTTCGCCGACCCTCTCGCCCAGCTCGCTGGCCAGTCGCTCCGCCGCGGCGCGGGCGGCCAGGCGGCGGGGTTCGAGCATGACGATGCGTTGCCCCGCCAACCACGGCTGATCGAGCAGGGCCAGCGGCACCCGGGTGGTCTTACCGGCGCCAGGCGGCGCCTCCAGCACCGCTTCGTGGCGGCCGGCCAGGGCCTCGCGCAAAGCGGGTAGCTGGGCATCGATAGGCAGGGAATTCATGGCGTCTCCAATCTGGCCGGCGATTATAGCGGCGAACTGCCAGCCAGCATTGCCGGTCTTAATTGGGCAACGCCAGAACACAACGGTTTTGCAGCAGCCGGCGCGCTGCCGCCTTGCTATAGTTGCGCCAATTTTCAGCCATGAGGTGTCCAATGCGCATGCACACTCGGATCATCGGCGGCGTTCTCGCTGCCTCCCTGCTCACTCAGTTGACCGCTTGCGGCACGCTGTTTTTCCCCGATCGCCGCGGCCAGATCGAAGGCCGTATCGACCCGGTGGTCGCGGCGCTCGATGCGGTCGGCATTCTGTTCTATGTGATCCCCGGGCTGATCGCCTTCGGCATCGACTTCGCCACCGGCGCCATCTACCTGCCGGGCGGCACCAGTGCCCAGGTCGACCCGCAGGCGCTGCAGAACCTGGTGGATGCCGACGGCCAGATCGACAACGCCAAACTCAAGGTGCTGATCGAACAGAGCACCGGCCACAGCCTGCCGCTCGACGACCCGCGTCTGATCCGCCACAGCGGCAGCATCGAACAATTGGCGGCCTACGGCTTGCGTCCGGCCGCGTGATCGCTGCCTTGGCCGCCACGTCGAAGCGGAATCGCCGGTGAACACCCCGCAGCAGCACGCCCGGCTGATGCGTCTGGCCACCTTCGCCGCCCTCGCGGTGGCCCTGAGCCTGGCGCTGGCCAAGGCCGTCGCCTGGTGGCTGAGCGGTTCGGTCAGCCTGCTGGCCGGCTTGACCGACTCGCTGCTCGACGGCGCCGCCTCGCTGCTCAATCTGCTGGCGGTGCACTACGCGCTACGCCCGGCCGATGACGACCATCGTTACGGCCACGGCAAGGCCGAAGCCCTGGCGGGCCTGGGCCAAGCATTGTTCATCGGCGCCAGCGCGCTGCTGGTGGGTGGCCATGGCGTAGAGCGTCTGCTCAATCCGCAACCGATAGGCGCGCCCGCGCTGGGTATTGCGGTGATGCTGCTGTCCCTGGCGCTGACCCTGGCCCTGCTGCTGTTCCAGCGCCATGTGGTACGCCTGACCGGCTCCACGGCGATTCGTGCCGACTCGTTGCACTACCGCTCCGACCTCTTGCTCAACACCAGCATCCTGGTCGCCATCGGCCTGGCCAGTTACGGCTGGGAACGCCTGGACGCGGTATTCGGGATCGCCATCGCCTTCTACATTCTATGGAGCGCCATCCGCATCGCCCAGGAAGCCTCGGCGGTATTGATGGACCAGGAATTGGAACCGGCGATCAGTGCGCACATGCATGACCTGGCCTGCGGCGTGCCCGGCGTGCTCGGCGCCCACGACCTGCGCACGCGCATCTCCGGCACCCATTGGTTCGTGCAATTGCATATCGAATTGCCGAGCGATATGCGCCTGACCCAGGCCCACCGCTTGTGCGATCAGGTCGAAGCGGCGATTCGCGCCGAGTTCCCGCGGGCGCAGGTACTGGTGCACGCCGACCCGGCGGACGTGATCAAGCGCAACGACCCGCAACCCCAGGCGTAGCGGGCGCGTCCATAAAGGACTAGGTATCCACTAGCTGTTGCATAGGCAGGTTTTGTCCGCGGCGCTTGCCATCCCGTAGCCCGGATGCAATCCGGGACATGTTGGTAACCGCACAGTCGCTCCCCGGATTGCATCCGGGCTACAAACTCAGCCAGCGGCGCCATTAAAAAGGGGAGACCTTACGGCCTCCCCTCGAAAAACTGTCCAGTACCGGCAACGCTCTTGCCGCTTTCGTCGCCCGCCTGGTTGGGCAGTGCGGACCCGGGTGCCGTGACGATCCGGTAGGATCGGCGGCTGCCGCTCGCCTGGTTGGGCGAGCCGGCTGGACGTGTCGTCCGGGCCATGAAACTGGGATAAAGCTTAGCGCCAAGACCGCGACAGATGATTGCTAATATTGCTAGCCAACCCACCGATTGCGCAATTAATCGCTACAAGTGCATCATTACTCGCAACCAGACCATGAAAGACCTGACAAGATGAACAAACTCGACCGCTACGACCTGAATATCCTCGCCGAATTGCAACGCGATGCCGGCCTGTCCAATCAGGAGCTGGCCGAACGCATCGGCCTGTCGCCCTCGCCCTGCTCGCGGCGGGTCAAGCAGTTGCAGGATGACGGCTATATCGCCGGCCAGGTGGCGCTGCTCGATCGCAAAAAACTCGGCCTGACCCTGACCGCTTACGTGCTGATCGGCATGGACAAACACACCCCCGAGCGTTTCGAGCACTTCCAGGAACAAATCCGCAAATGCCCCGAGGTGCTGGAATGCTGCCTGGTCACGGGGATGGATGCCGACTACCAGCTCAAGGTGGTGGTGCCGGACATGGATCACTACCAGAAATTCCTGCTCGGCACCCTGACCCGCATCGACGGCGTCTCCAGCGTGCGCTCCAGCTTCGTGTTGCAGCAGATCCTGTCCAGCACCCAGTTGCCGTTGCAGCATCTGCGCAGCTGATGGCGGCGCCAGCGCTTACCGGCGGTCGCTGACAAAGGCGGGAGCTGGCGTATAATCGCCGGCGTTTTTCTGCCCCTTACCGTGCCTGTCACTGGGTAGCCCATGTAGGGTGGACATGGCGAAGCCTTGTCCACCGTTGGCGGCGCAAATGGCGGACAAGCCTTCGGCATGTCCGCCCTACGATTTTGCAGGCCTTGCAGATAACCACTGTTTGCGGATCGAACTCCAGGCGCAACTCAGCTCGCCAGACTCACGCCAGGGGCAGAGCCCACTGGCCGCCACTCGAGGTCAAGATGGAACCCGAAGTATTCGAAGAGTTGATGATGACCGTGCTGGTCGGCGGCCTGGTGCTGTTTATGGCGTTTATCGTCTGGGACCTGGCGAAAAAGTCCAAGGCCGGCCGCTTCGGCACCATGATCCTGTTTCTCGCCCTGGGCCTGGGCGTGCTGGGCTTCATCATCAAGACGGTGGTCATCGCCGGCATGGAAGGCGTCTGAGTGTTTATGTAGGTTGGTGCTGAGGAACGAAGCCCAACAAAATCGGCGTCGGAGGGGCGAGCCGCGAGATCGAGCTGGCGATACCCATCACCCTTCAGGCTCCGCATGGGTATCGCCACGCCCGCCCCATCCTACAGCCGCGCCTCGACCTCTTTCCATTCGCCCGGCTGCAAGCCATCCAATCCCCAAGGCCCGATACGCACCCGCACCAGGCGCAAGGTCGGCAGGCCGACCGCCGCGGTCATGCGCCGGACCTGACGGTTGCGCCCCTCGCGTATCACCAATTCCAGCCAGGCGGTGGGCACGCTCTTGCGAAAGCGCACCGGCGGGTTGCGTGGCCACAGCTGCGGCTCGTCCAGCAGACGCGCTTCGGCCGGCAGTGTCGGCCCGTCGTTGAGTTGCACGCCGTCACGCAGTTGCTGCAACTGCGCCTCGTTCGGCTCGCCCTCCACCTGCACCCAGTAGGTTTTC
This sequence comes from uncultured Pseudomonas sp., assembly GCF_946885885.1. The sequence goes on along the minus strand of NZ_CAMPHN010000003.1, from coordinate 38,041 downwards.
GCCAGTTTGTGTTTGGGGTCGGCGATACGCGCCTGCAAACCGCCGTCGTTGGTCAGCAGCAACAGCCCTTCGCTGTCGCGGTCCAGGCGCCCGGCCGGATAGACACCAGGCACCGCGACGAAATCCTTGAGGGTGGCGCGGCCCTGCTCGTCGTTGAACTGGGTCAGCACATCGAAGGGTTTGTTCAGTAACAACAGGCGCGGCTCCGCCGGCGGGGCCTTGGCCACGCGGCGTATGGCGGGTTTGCCGGACGGACGGCCAGAAGAACGTGAACGGGGCATGCGGTATTCGCTGACGGCAATCGGGGCCGCCAGTGTAACCGAGGCCAACGTTCGACTATCAGCCGGGTTTATTCGGGTTTATTCCCCGAGCAAGAGGTCTATGCTCGCTGAGTCCCGTTTTCCGCCCAGAGGCCATCGCCATGAACTCATCCATCGTCGACACCTTCACCGGCTGGGCCGCCAAAGCGCCCGGCGCGCCGCTCGAGCCGCACAGCTACGACCCCGGCCCGCTGGGCAGCGAAGACGTCGAGGTGGCGGTGGAATACTGCGGCATCTGCCACTCCGACCAGTCGATGATCGACAACGAGTGGGGTAATGCACGCTACCCCTTCATCCCCGGTCACGAAGTGGTCGGCACCGTGGTACGCCTGGGCGAGAACGCCCGCGGTTTGAAGCTCGGCCAGCGCGTCGGCATCGGCTGGTACAAAGGCAGCTGCATGCATTGCGGCTCCTGCATGGAGGGCTCGCACCAGCTCTGCAGCACGGTCAAACCGACCATCGTCGGCAGCAACGGCGGTTTCGCCGACCGCCTGCGCAGCCACTGGGCCTGGGCCGTGCCGCTGCCGGATGGGCTGGACCCGAGCGTGGTCGGCCCGCTGTTCTGCGCCGGCTCGACGGTGTTCAGCCCGTTGCTGGAATTCGACGTGAAACCCACCGACAAGGTCGGCGTGGTCGGTATCGGCGGCCTCGGCCACCTGGCCCTGGGTTTCCTCAATGCCTGGGGTTGCGAGGTCACCGCCTTCACCTCGTCGCTGAACAAGCAGGACGAGGCCAAGCGCCTGGGCGCGCACAAGGTCGTCGCCTCCACCGACAGCGCAGCGCTCAAGGCGATCGCCGGCAGCCTGGATTTCCTGTTGGTCACCGCCAGCGCCGACCTGGACTGGCCCGCCATGATCGGCACGCTGGGCGGCAAGGGCCGCCTGCACTTCGTCGGCATAGTGCCGAGCGCGATCCCGGTGCATGTGTTCAACCTGATCCCGAAGCAGAAGAGCCTGTCCGGTTCGCCAGTCGGCTCACCGGCCAATATGGCGACCATGCTCGAGTTCTGCGCGCGCCATCGGATAGTGCCGCAGGTCGAACACTTCCCGATGAGCCGGGTCAACGACGCCATCGCCCACCTGCGCGCCGGCAAGGCGCGTTATCGAGTGGTACTGGATGCGGGGAAATAACCCCGATCAAGCAAGCGTGACCGTCTCGGTCGGCGAGGCCGTGGGCATCTGCCGCAGATACCGCGACAGCAGCAATTCGCCGGCCAGGATGCCCAACAGCGCGGCGACCTGCATCAGCAGCGCCGTGTAGAAGGGTTTGAACACATGGCCGACCTGTTGCTGGAACAGCCCCACGAGAAAGCCCGCATCGAATAGCTGTTCGATGCGGGCATCCAGCACCCGCTGCAATACCTGCTCGTCGACATGGCTGTACGCGGCGGTTTTCTCCACCGCCAACCGGCCCAGCGCCTGCCCCAGGAGAATGGCGCGCAGGCGCCTCATCAGGCCCATGGCGACGCGTTCGGCGGTCGATGCCTGGGTCAGCTGCTCGGCATCCGCTTCGCTCTGGTCATGCAGGTAGTTCAACGCCACCTGGTTGATCACCCCCTGCACCGTCGAGCCCTGTCCATCGGCCGCCAAGGTCTGTATGTCCTTGGCGGCGAGGTAATCCTGAAAGTCGACCCAGACCGCATCGGCCACGGCCTGCACCGCTGGCGCGTAACTGTCGATATGGCTGTTGATCTGCTGCTGGCTGCCATACAGCAGGCCGCCCTGAAAGCCGATGGCGCCACCCGCGAAAGGCAGCAACACGAAGTACAGCTTGAGAAACAGATGATGCCCGCGCCGGGTCCGTCTCAACCAACCGCGACGCTGCAGAAACAGCACCAGCAACGAACCGAGCGCCATGCCGAGAAGTATGCCGAGGGCGGTATAGCCGAACAGCACGAGAAAACTGAAGGGCTCCCAGATAGCCAGGAGTAGATATTGCGCCTGATCCATGTGCACTAACGTCCTTGTTGGGTGGAAACGAGGCAGACTCTAAAACAATTGCCCGCCGTGCGTCCAAATTCATCAAACCGGTCACACCGCGGTGGGCCGAGCCGCACAGAGCAAAAGCCCAACGAGTCACAATCGCAATGATGACTCCTGGCGACCGCCGTTGGGCTGCGTCGCTGCGCTCCTCAAGCTGCGCGCCCCGACCTAGTGTCGCGACACGAATGATTTGTCGCTTTTCGTAGGAGGGGCCGGACGGCGATCCGCTGGGCGGCACTCCGCTTTAGCCGCGATTCTTTCAGTGCCCTCAAGGTCAATCGCGGCTAAAGCCCCTCCCACAAGCCCGACGTTTAACCGACATTTAATGGTTGACGAGGCACTAGCGGAACGGCGGCTCGTCGAAACTGCGCAGCTTGCGCGAATGCAAGGAATTGAGCTGGCTGCGCAGCAGATCGAGCGCGGCGATGCCGATATGCAGGTGCTGGGTGACGGCCCGCTCGTAGAAGGCGCCGGCCGCCCCCGGCAGCTTGATTTCGCTGTGCAACGGCTTGTCCGAGACGCACAGCAAGGTGCCGTAGGGCACCCGCAGACGGTAGCCCTGGGCGGCGATGGTGCCGCTTTCCATATCCACCGCCACCGCGCGCGAGAGGTTGATCAGCGGCCGCTCCTGCGCCCAGCGCAGTTCCCAGTTGCGATCGTCGTAGGTCAGCACCGTGCCGGTACGCAGGCGCCGCTTGAGATCGTCGCCACGCTCGCCGGTAACTTGCGCGGCGGCCTCCTGCAAGGCCATCTGCACTTCGGCCAGGGCCGGCAGCGGAATATTCGGCGGCAACACCCGGTCGAGGATGCCGTCGCGGCGCATATAGGCGTGGGCCAGCACATAGTCGCCGATGGTTTGCGATTGGCGCAGGCCGCCGCAGTGGCCGATCATCAGCCAGCAATGCGGGCGCAACACGGCCAGGTGGTCGGTGATGTTCTTGGCGTTGGACGGGCCGACGCCGATGTTGACCAGAGTGATGCCATTGCCGTCGCCTTCGGCGGTCTCCAGGTGATAGGCCGGCATCTGGTAGCGGTGCCAGACCACCGTCTCGATGATCGCCTGCATCTCGCCCTCGGCCATGCCGCGCTCGACCACCACGTTGCCCGGCATGACCATGCGCACGAAACGCGAATCGCCGACCAGCATATCCAGGCCATGGCGGATGAACTGGTCGACATAGCGGTGGTAGTTGGTCAGCAGAATCCACGGCTGCACATGCCGCCAATCGCTGCCGGTGTAATGCACCAGGCGGCGCAGGGAAAAATCCACCCGTGCCGCATCGAACAGCGCCAGCGGCAACGGATCGGTGTTTTCCCAATCGTACAGGCCATCGGCTGTACCGTCGGTGGCGGCGGACAGGTCGGTGCTGGGAAACACCCGCGCCAATTCGGCGGCGGTCACCCCGGAGCCGGCCAGCTCGTCGCCCTGCTCGACCACATAGGGATAGGGAATATTCTGCTGGCTGACACCCACCTCGACACGCACGGTGAAGTCGCTCATCAATGGCCGCAATTGCTCGAGCAGGTACTTACGAAAGGCCTGCGGGTGGGTAACGGTGATGCTGTAAGTACCCGGCACCTGCACCTTGGCATAAGCGCGCACGGTGGCCGGCACCTCGCCCTGGCCACAGTAGATCAGGCGCAACTCGGGGTAGCGGAACTGGCAGTGCTGCTCGGCATCCGGCTTGATTCGTTCCTTGAGATAGCGCTTGAGCGCCTGGCTCAAACCCGTGGTCGCTTGCAGGTGCAAAGCGGCAAGGCGATCCACCGCCTCTTCGGCGGTATTGGCGACAACGAAGTCTTCGGAACAAGGGCTCACGGTTCGCATTCCTGGCTAGACGGACAGGCTCTATCTTGCCCTGATCGCAACGCCTTGGCATAGAGTCTTTGCACGACGCCCCGGCCGGTCGCAGCGAATTCGGCTCGCAAGCCAGGGACACTCGTAGCCTGGATAAGCCTTGGCGCAATCCGGGAAATCCTGCGTCTGGAAAATCGCTCCCGGATTGCGCTGGCGCTTATCCAGGCTACGCACCTTGACCGCACAGGACGCTTGAGGCGATCGCAATAGACGAGGGCTGTTTTCACAACCTCTCAGTCAACAAGCGTGCGAGATCCTCGGGCAACGGCTGCGGGACCAACGGACCGACCCGACGAGTACCGGGATTGCCCAGCGGGTAAAGGCCCAGCAACGAGCCCAGACTCCCCGGCAAACGCAGCAGTTGCGCCAGACACTCGGCCCAATCGCGCTGCCGCCAGGCCCAGGCCAGCAACCACAGATGGCTGCGCAGATGCTCGACGAACACCGGCTGCCCGAGAATATGGGCGCGCTCCAGATGCCACAGCTCGCGCGCAGGATCGATGCCACGCTGCGCGCAGGCCAATTGGTATTCGCGAAAAAAAGCTTGTCGACGGGTCATCACGGGCGCTCCTGATTAAAGTGCGCCACCAGTCTGCAACCCCGGGGCGGCCCCCAGGTCAAGTACCTTGAGCCCTGACAGCGACATGAGGCTCCGTAACCGCTGACGCGGGGAACATGTGCTCGAATCGTAAGAGCCGCGAACGTGCATCGGTTCATCCCCGCTGGCGCGGGGAACACAACGCTCTGCCCCGCTGGCCACTTACGCCAAACGGTTCATCCCCGCTGGCGCGGGGAACACGCCCAGTCCGAGAAGTACAGGTCGACAGCGAACGGTTCATCCCCGCTGGCGCGGGGAACACTGCCGCTGGCCACTATGGGCAAGCCTGTATGGCGGTTCATCCCCGCTGGCGCGGGGAACACTTCTCATCTTCGTGCGCGCCCGCGTGATTTTTCGGTTCATCCCCGCTGGCGCGGGGAACACGCCATTCGCAGCCGTCGCGCTCCGCCTCTTCCCGGTTCATCCCCGCTGGCGCGGGGAACACCTGTCTTCGCCGGCGGAATCCTGAAGGATCAGCGGTTCATCCCCGCTGGCGCGGGGAACACCCTATTCGCCGGAATTCGTCATTTGCCGCCGGCGGTTCATCCCCGCTGGCGCGGGGAACACTTGGTGCCGCCGGCCCAGGACAGGACGATCAGCGGTTCATCCCCGCTGGCGCGGGGAACACGGCTGGCAGAGTGCCGGTGGCCGCGTCCTGCCCGGTTCATCCCCGCTGGCGCGGGGAACACATGTCGGGCGAGCCATAGGCGTCGGAGTCGAACGGTTCATCCCCGCTGGCGCGGGGAACACTGTTGTGCTAGCGCTGATCGGGCTGGCTGTCTCGGTTCATCCCCGCTGGCGCGGGGAACACCTTCCAGTGCGTTCGCAGCGAAACATTCGTCGTCGGTTCATCCCCGCTGGCGCGGGGAACACGAGTGGTGGCCGAAGACCGACGAGTTCTTCAGCGGTTCATCCCCGCTGGCGCGGGGAACACAGGGCGATACCATCGACGGAACCTATGAGTTCCGGTTCATCCCCGCTGGCGCGGGGAACACGGCGAAGGGGTCGTCTTCTGATGATGGCGGGGCGGTTCATCCCCGCTGGCGCGGGGAACACCCGACTGGATCGCCAACCCCTGCGGCGTATCCCGGTTCATCCCCGCTGGCGCGGGGAACACCATGCGGAAGGCGTCAAACTCACCGCCGGTTACGGTTCATCCCCGCTGGCGCGGGGAACACGGGCAGCCTGACGAAGAGCTGCGCCATGACGCCGGTTCATCCCCGCTGGCGCGGGGAACACCCCTCTATCAGGGTCGCCGTCGCGTTGGCAGGCGGTTCATCCCCGCTGGCGCGGGGAACACAGCAGCTGCATGCGGTGATGAACGGGGTGCAGCGGTTCATCCCCGCTGGCGCGGGGAACACATCACGCCGCCCGGCTAGCGCAGTTAGGCCGACGGTTCATCCCCGCTGGCGCGGGGAACACGGATTCACGTCAGTAGCTGAAGCGGTCGAATGCGGTTCATCCCCGCTGGCGCGGGGAACACAACTGCGAGGCGCACGGGGCTGGCGAAGGCGGCGGTTCATCCCCGCTGGCGCGGGGAACACGCGGGCGCACGCATCGAATCCGCCAAGGCCGACGGTTCATCCCCGCTGGCGCGGGGAACACCCCTTCCATATTTTCGAGTTGAGCGCCGGTTGCGGTTCATCCCCGCTGGCGCGGGGAACACGCCAGGATGCGGCGGCGATCCTTGCTCTTGGTCGGTTCATCCCCGCTGGCGCGGGGAACACCACAACACTGACCGGTATCCAGCTGCATTCGGCGGTTCATCCCCGCTGGCGCGGGGAACACTGCTGGACGTGGCGAGCGCACCAGACCGCGAACGGTTCATCCCCGCTGGCGCGGGGAACACAGGTCATCACCGAAACCGAAAGTACAGACGACCGGTTCATCCCCGCTGGCGCGGGGAACACAACCCGGCCTTTCCCATCCGGTCGACGACGAACGGTTCATCCCCGCTGGCGCGGGGAACACGCCGGCTGAAGGTGCGCCGCGACGGCTGCTGGCGGTTCATCCCCGCTGGCGCGGGGAACACACAGCTCCGGGCTGATCTCGCCCCCGGCGAAGCGGTTCATCCCCGCTGGCGCGGGGAACACGCACGAAAATGACGTTTTCAAGTACGAGTTCGGCGGTTCATCCCCGCTGGCGCGGGGAACACACTTAGCGTAACCGACTGTTCCCAAAAGGAAAAATCGGCCGCTAAAAATCTACCAACTTTTCCTTGTTAAAGATCGGGGTTTTCAAGGGGCTGGAAGGCGACCAGATGCAGGCCATCGAACTCCACCGGAATACGGCGGTTGGCCCCCAAGGTTTGGAATTCGTAGCCGGATTCGTGATTGCTGCTCCAGGCCATTACCACATTGCCGTCCTCATGGCCTTCGCGCAGGTGCTCCCAGATCATCTCGCGGGTGCGCTTGGACACATCGCCAATATACACACCCGCTCGTACTTCCAGCAGCCAGATGGCCATGCGTCCGCGCACACGCGGCGGAACGTTCTCGGTAACCACGACGAGAAAACTCATTACTGTGCCCTGTGCCCGGCATCGCCGATGCTTTCGGGGTTGGGAATGGCTGGCGGCACGGATTCCGGCGGAGCCTCGGGCGGCGAGATGCCGCCGGCGGACAGCACTTCTTCGATGGTGGGGATGATCTTCGCCAGGATCTTGCTGGAGCGGAACAGATCGCGGCAGCCCAGGCGCACTTCCCGCTCCGGCTGGTGAGGGGATTTGGCGGCGATCCTGAAGGCCAAGGGCACCACCGTTTCGAACTTGAACAGATCAGCAACATCGTAGACGAACGAAAGCGGCTTGCCGGTGTGGATAAAGCCCACGGCCGGCGCATAACCCGCCGCCAGCACGGCCGCTTCGGTGATGCCGTAGAGACAGGAGGTCGCCGCCGACAGGCAGCGGTTGGGAATATCCGCCGCATCCCACTCGTTGCGATCATAGTTGCGCGCACGCCAATCGACGCCGTACTGCTTGGCCAGCAGCTTGTAAGTCTCGCGCACCCGCGCGCCTTCGATGCCGCGCAATTGCTCGACGCTGCGTTTGGCCGGTGCCGGCTCCTGAAAGCGCAACTCGTACATCTTGCGCACCACCTTCAGACGCAACTCGTCATCCAGCGCCAGCTTGGCCTGATACAGCAGACGGTCCGCCCGAGCCCCGCCCGGCTGACCGCTGGCATACAGGCGCACCCCGGATTCGCCGACCCACACCAACAGGGTGCCCACGGTGGAGGCCAGATGCACGGCGGCATGGGATACCCGAGTGCCGGGTTCGAGCATGATGCAGGCCACCGAGCCGACCGGGATGTGCATGCGCACGCCGGTCTTGTCGATCACCACGAAGGCGCCGTCCTGCACGTCGATTTGCCCGTACTGGACGAAGATCATCGACACCCGATCCTTCATCGGTAGGGGTTTTAGCGGCGGCAACAATGTCCCGGCCATCCTCAGCGCTCCTCGCTCATTGCTGGTAACTGTTTGGGCGTGAAGCTGTTGAGGCCGGCCTGTTTTTTAAAGTCATCGAATTCGATGACTTTAAAATCCGGGTTGTTGAGTTGCTCCCAAATCCCCAGGAACTCGATGGTATTGCGGTTACGCAGCCCGTTGCGGATCAAATCGTCGGTGCCATCCGGGATCTTGTAGCGGGCAATATCGGTGATACAGATGTACTCGATACCGTCCCGGTTAACCGTGGCGATATCGTTCTCCAGCACTTGCAGTTTGGCTTTCATGCTGTAGCGCCCTCCTTGGACTGGTGTGGGTTCATCCCCGCGCCACGCTGAGCAGCCCGCAGCCAAACGCCTTGGCCGGGCCGACGCCCTGCACCAGGGTTCGACCGAAGGACGCCAATTCACGCACCTGCAAGCGCCCCTCGAAACACACGCGCTGTACGCTGATACGACTGTCGCCCTTGCGGCTGGCCAACACATCGCTGGCAGTCACCAGAGCAGCCTCGACAGCGAAACCGTGGCGCTCGCCCTGGCGGCTCAACCAGGCCAATTGTTCGTCTTCGCCGACCAGGCCGTAGCGCTTGCCCTGGCGGGTCACGGTGGGATTAGCCTGTAGACGAAAGCGATAGAACCCGCCGCCTTCCACCCATTCTTCGAGCCTCAGCCGCTTGCTTTCGACAGGCCGCTGCAAGTAGTTGGGCAGGGCTTGCAGCGCCGACCAGTCGGCTTCGGCAGCGCTCTGTACCAGCACCACAGGCGTGGCCCAGGCATTGCTGCCGGCCTCCAGCCGCCAGAGAAAACGTACCGGCACACTGTTTTCATCCGCCACGAAGGCCCGCGCCAGAGTGCGGTGCATGTCATAGGCATCGCCCAGATCGCGGCGCGCCTGGGCGCTGCGTGGATCAAGCGTCAGTTTGGTCAGGTGCATGCAGCACTCCCGATTTCACGAAACGTGGGCCAAAGCGCCGTTCGGCAAAAGGCGCTACCGGTTGATCCAGGCGAATGGCGCCCTCCTGCTTGTCCTCCAGCAGGCAGCGCAGCGGTTGCCCCCGGTCAGCCCATTGAGGCGAAACCAGGCGCGGGTAACCGGCCAACGCCTGTTGCAAAGGTAAAGGAGAAAGGCCGTCCGCCAGCCACACCGGCATGCCAGGCACGCAGCTCTTGCGGCCCAGGGCCAGGGGCCAGACCGGGCCACGCAGCGCATCCTGAATACGCGCTAGCAGGCCTTCATCCTCGCTTTCCAGGCCGACCAGAAAAGCCGCATCCGCCAAGTAGAAACGCGGGCTGACCACAGTGCGCCGCAGGTCGGCCTTACCAGTGGCGATCAATACGCCGATGGCGGTCTGATAGTCGCGCATCGGCACGCCTTCGCGGTCGACCCGCACGCCCATGCGTAGCGCTGCCAGATCGTCCAGCGGTTCGCTGCGATCACGCCCCAAGGCTGCGCAGACCAGACCCAATACCCCGGACTTGGACGGCTCCAGTTGGGTGTCGCGCTCGTCGAAACGGCTGGTGGTGCCCCAGGACTGCAGCGGCCCTTGCAGGCGCATCAGCAGGGTAGCCATGCTCAGGCCTCCAACTGCGCAGCGACCTGCATGCGTACCCAGGCGGCCAGGTCGCCCAGGTTCTCGACGTGGTAACCCCTCTGCCCCGGCCAGGCATCGGTCAGATCAAGACAGGCCCACCGGTCGCGGCTGTCGGCATAGACAGTCGCCAATTTGCCTTCATGGCTGGCGAGCAGTTCGACCGATTGGCTGGTCAAGGATTTATCCGCACGCGGACTGACCGGCTTTTCGAAGGCATTGGCCAGGTTCAATGGCCCGCCATGGCGCAGGCAGACGCCGACAAAGCTGGGCAGGTTGTGGGCGGCGAAGGTGTTCTGCTTACCCGTGGGAATCGCCCGCACCACGGCCTGGGTAAAGGCCTCCAGCGCCGACAGGGTTAGTTCGTTGTCGCCTTGCAGATTGCTCAGCAGCTTGTGCGCATCGACTACCGCATAGCGGTACAGGGTCGCCGAGTTGAATTCCACCTGGCCGATCATCCCGGCGCCAGTCTCTTCCGGCCCGCCTTTATCGTCGACGGCGGTGAAGTAGTCGAACTCACGCTCCACGCGATGCGTGCTGATGGCATGAGCCACCTGGCAGGCCGCATCCTGGTTGACCTCAGGCATGTCGGCGAGCATGCGGCCGAACAGCGCCACGTCCACCGCCTTGCCGCCATCGAGCAGGGCCTTGGCTTTTTTCACCACCTCGGCCGGGGCGCTGGCTTTGGCTTCCTTCTTGCCTTTCTTCTCGCCGCCAGCGGGCGCGCCGGTCAGGTCGTCCCAGTGCTGCTCGATCAGTTGGGCGAAACCGGCGATCTCCGCCTCGCCGAGAAACAGCAGGTATTCGGTCTTGCCATCGTCCTTGAGCTTTAGGCCGGCGGCAGCCAGGGCGGTTTCGATCTTGCCCTCGGCCTCAACCGGGTCGCGGTCAGCCAGGCGCTCCAGCAACAGGGCTTTCAGTTTCTTGGTGCGCACGCCGCGAAACTCGGGCGCGATCAGCTCGTGCTCCTGGGCGGTCAGGCGAATGGCACGTTTGAAGCACTGACTGCTCACCCGCGCCCGGCGATGGCCGCCGAACAGCGCATCCTTGGGCGCACCGGTGTCGTCACGGTTGAGGTTGGACGGGGCGAAGTTTTGGATCAGGTGGAATTCGATAAACAGACTCATGATGTCCCTCTCAGTCGTTGGCAGCTTGTTCGGTGGCGGCGGGTGTCGCCAACGCGCGATAGAAGTCCCGCGCCCAGCGCTGGCGTACGGCATCGCGGCGCTCGGGGTCGATATGCGGATTGAGCCAGACACTCAGGTCGCGCAGCAGCACGCCGTAGTCCAGCGGCAGATCGCCGGCCGCCAGCAGGCTGACGATCTGCCGTAGATAAACCGCAAGGTTCTCGGCATCGGCTCCCAGCAGGGCGATGAAACGTTGCTCGATGCTGGCGCTGTCGCGCTGACGCATCAGCTCGCCCAAACTGGCAGCGAGGTTTTTCGACGCCTGCTTGGGGTGCGCGGCATACAAGCCGGCCACCAGATACAGCGCCAGACGCGAGGCATCCTGGGCATGCCACTCGGCCGCCACAAAGCGCTCCACATAGGGATAGGCGGGGGCATAAGCACCGGGAGCGAAACCCAGGCTGCGCCTGAGTATCGCCAGGGCGCCACGGTCACGCTCATGCAAACGCTGCAGATGCGTGATGAAGCTTTGCGCGTATTCGCTCATGCACGGGCCTCCTTGTCGGCGATGGGAAGTTTGTTCTCAGTGGGACGCAACGGGTGTAGCAAAGCCAACAAGCGCGGATAAAGTTTGGCGTCGGCACGCAAGGCCCTAGGCGAGCGACCCAAGCCCTCCCGCACCGCCTGCCAGGCAGCCAGCGCTGCAGCCAGCAAAGTTTGCTGCCACTGGGCTTCGGCTTTATCCAGATCATCCAGATCGCCGCTACCCAATAAACGCATCACCTGGCCCAGGGAACGCTCGACCGAGGCGAAATACAGCGCTGCGGCCGGGCCGCTGTCGAATAGGCTGCGCGCCCTGGCATAAGTGTCCTTGCTGCCAGGGTCGGGCAGGGTCTCGGCCAGCATACTGGCGGCGAGTTTGCGGATAGCGCCGAACAGCTCTTCGGCTCGGCGCACGTAGATACGCAACTCGTTCGCACATTCCGGGGAAGCCAGCAGCGCGGTCGGCAAGGTGATGCTCTCGGAGCGCCAGCGCAACAGCTTGGCTTGATCGCTGGCCAGCCCCGCCACCAGAAGGGGCTGCTGACTGCTACCCAAGAGAAACTGCAAATTAGCCGCCCACCCCAATACCGCCGCTGGCTGGCAAGCCAGGCCTTCGGCATCCGGCAACAGAGCCGGCAGATCACGCCAGAACGCACGGCCTTCGGTAAAGCTCAAGCGCACCAGACTGTTGCTGCCGGCGCGGTAACTGGCCATGGGATCGGGGGCCTGAATATCGTCGCCCAGGGCAATGCCGGCAGCAAAGCGTATCCACTGCACCTGGCCCTGCTCGTCGGGCAGCAACAGCACGGCGCGGGTCTGGCGGCTATAGCGGTCGTTGGGTCCTGTTGCCAACAAAGGGTCGTTGCGAAGCTGGGTAATGCTCGGCGGGTTTAGCTCCCAACAGGGCAAATCCTCGTGGCCGGCTTGGGTCGGCGGGTGCAGCGCCAGGCAGAGGCTTTGTGCCAATGACGCACCGAGCGGCATAACGGCGGCGGTATTGGCCAGAGCGCCGGCCTTGTCGGAGTCACGAATGGTCTTGACCAAGCCGCCGGGGGTGAACTGCATAAACCCCAGCAGGGTACGCAACGCATCGGCGGGCAAGATGGGGCGTGGCGTCAGATCACAGGAGTGATCGAATACCACTGGGGTATTGCCATTGGCGCTGGCCAGGGAAATCTGCGTCCAGGGCTTGTGCTTGTCGCGGGTTTCTTCCGCTTCGGCGAGCGCTGCTACCTGCATAAAGGGATGCTGCGAATGGAACAGCCAGAAGCGCTCACGCCAGCGCTGCAGATAATCGCGAATTGCCGCCAATGGCAGTCCGTCCCGATACCAGCGCATGCGCTCGACATCCGTCCAGCGCCCTTGCGCCTGGGTGATGGCGCGATGGGTAATCGCCAGCAGCAACCGGTATTGGGCGATCAGACTCGTCGGCGAGGTTTCCGCCAGGGCGCCGATCTCGCTGGCGCGCTCGAAAAGTTCCAGCAAGCCCAGCTCAAGAACCTGCCCGTCATGCATCCGTACCGCCAGCCATGGCTCGTCGAGCAGGCAGAACGATTCATTCATGCCGCACCTCCGCTCCCTGTTCTCTGTGTGATTCCATATCCCTCTCCCTGAATCCGACAGGCCTGCAGTAAAGCAGACAAAGTGCCATCACGAAATGAGCCAGATCAGCAAACCGCACAAAGTCCTGACCGCCGCCCGCCCATCCATAGCCAAGCTTCGACTCGCCAATCACGTGCTACGATGCACTCACTCTGTAACACATTCGGATGCTCGAACATGAGTGAAGCCACCTTTACTTTCCGCGTCGATGAAGCACTGAAAAGCGAGTTTGCCCAGGCCGCCAAAGCGCGTGACCGCACAGGCGCCCAGCTGCTGCGCGACTTCATGCGTGATTTCGTGCGTCAGCAGGAGGAAGCCGCCGAGCATGACGCCTGGCTTAGGCGCCAGGTGCAGATGGGGCTGGACTCGGCCAATGCCGGTGATCTGCTCAGCAGCGAGGACGTGGAGACCGAAGCAGCTGCCTGGCGCGCTGAAACGCGCCGTAAAATGGACAGCTCCGCGTCGTGAGTCTGGCCTGGACGCGCCTCGCGTTGAGTGATCGCCAGTCAATCCGCAGCTATATCGCCCAGGACAATCCGATCGCCGCTCTGGCGCTGGATGAGCTGTTCGCGGAAAAAGCCAGCCGCCTGGCCGATCATCCCGGCCTGGGACGGCCAGGCCGGGTAAGCGGCACTCGCGAACTGGTCGTTCACCAGCACTACCTGATGATCTACGACCTGGCCAATGATCAGGTGCGGATACTCCGTGTGCTGCATACGGCGCGCCAGTGGCCAAGCGCCGACTGAACTTACGCCTCGCGCTGATAAACCAACCCCAGCTCATCATCCAGACGAACCGTCAAGCGACCTATCTGCAAGCAGCCATCGGTCAGGCGCAACGGCTTGAGGTGACGCAGCAGTGGATGTTCGCTGAACGCAAGGGGCGATTCTTCACCCTGCGCGTGTTTGACCAGCGCCTTGCGCGAGGTCTTCAGTTGCCGGGCATGAAGCTGCTTGGCCAGGGTATCGGGGAGCATCTGCGCGGGATCGAAGACATCGCCATCTGGCGTCAGGCTCCAGCCGCCCGCCATGACATGCACAGGGACAAGGGTGATGGAGTCGTCGCCCAGGCGGGTGTAGTTGGGCAGGCCCAGGCCCTCTTCGCCTTCTTCATAACCGCGACATTTTTGCAGGTAGGCACTCTGCGGCTCGGCCTCGGGGTCGACGGCCACATTGAGCGCCATCATTCGTTCGGTCTGGCGTTTGCCTAGATGACCTCCATACGCCTCATCCTCGATAAAGGCGCGATCTGCCTCGGCGAGATCGGCCGGCAGCTCGTCATCGCCATACACCGCCTGCACCAGGCGGTCGATATCCCGCGGCAATTGCAACTCGCTTTCCCGCGATAGCAGCGCCCAGGTGCGGCCGAGGATGTAGGGCTCGTAGACGTATTCCCAGGCGGTGGTTTTCAAGTCGGGCCGTTGCGCGGGATCTAGGCCGGCGACAAATAGCTGCGCCTCGGCATGGGCATTTGGCCGCGTGCGCTGGTGGCGGTGCAGGCGGCCGGCGCGCTGGAGGATCAGGTCGACCGGGGCCAGGTCGGTGAGCATAAAGTCGAAGTCGATATCCAGGCTCTGCTCGGCCACCTGGGTGGCGATCAGCAGGGCCTTGGCCGGCCGTGTGCCGCTCTGGCCGAAGCGCGCCAGGACCTGTTGCTCCCGCTCGCCACGTTGGTCGACCGGGAAGCGCGCATGGAACAGCAGCAGGCTCGCATCCTCGCCCAACTGCTGTTTCAGCTTGAGATACAGCGTTTGCGCGCGATCCACGGTATTGACGATCAGTGCGCCGCAGCCGCCGAATTGCAAGCGCTCCAAGGCGCAGGCGACCAGGCTGTCGATATCCTCGGCGACCGCTTGCAGGCCGATCGGCGGCAGCGGCCGCGACTCGCAGGTGGCGCCTCGCAAGCCACGGTTATCGGCCAACAGCAGGCGCGGATAGGGCTGTTCGGGAATCGCTTCATCGCTCACCCCCCAAGCCCGCAGCAAGGCATCTCGGCGTTGCACGGGCAGAGTCGCACTCATCAGCACCACCGAGCTGCCCATGGCTTTGAGCCAACGCAACAAGGCTTCGATCAAGCCGCTGGTGTAGGTGTCGTAGGCATGCACTTCGTCGAGCACCACCACCCGGTTGCCCAGCCCCCAAAGGCGCACGAAGTGATGCTTGACGTTGAGCGCGGCGAACAATGCTTGATCGATGGTGCCAACCCCATAGGGTGACAACAGCGGTCGGCGCCGCTGCGAGAACCAGGCAGACGAAGTCACGCTGTCGCCGGCAGCGCCATAAATACCGCGCAACTCGACGACCTGCTCGTTGAGCATCGCGCCGCCATGCACCAATTGCACGTCCATAGCGGCTTCGCCGGCAAAGCTGCGCAGGAAGGTCAAGGCGCGGCTGAACAAGGCGTTGCCGGTGGCCTGGGTCGGCAAGGCCACATAGAGGCCACGGTGCCGGTTGGCGGCCTGCAAACGCAGATGGGCGAGAAAAGCCAGCTCGGTCTTGCCCTCGCCCATGGGCGCCTCGACCAGCAGCAGGGCCGGCCCCTGTACGCCATCGAGCAGGCGGTCGGCCTCGCGTTGCAGGGGGCGGGCGCGGAACTCGGGACGCTGAACGATGCGTCCGATCAGTCGATCGGCGTCTGCCGGCTCGCCCAGCAATGGACGGTAGTGCGACCAGCCGACGGCAGCCAACGCGGTGTCGGCGCGCCTGCGGGCATCAGCATAGTGCTCGCTCAGCAGGTCATGCCGCTCGCCCAAGGGAAACCATTCCGGATTGGAGCCGATCCAGTCGGCCACGCTGGTCAGCCCGGCCAACCATTGCACAGCAGGCAGCGACAAGGCCTCGAGCCGTGGCTGACCTTGCGGTGCCAACACCGCCCAATAGGCCTCGAAGATTTCCTTGCGCGCCGCGCCCCAGGCGGGCGGTTCGAAGGGAGGCTTGGCGCGATTGAATTCGCTCTGGCTGAAGTTGTAGCCGTGGTGGGCGCTGATGGCCTGCAATACATGGCGTATCCACAGCAGGTGCTCGATACCCTGACGCGGCAGGTGCTCCCAGAGCAGTGCGGCGCTGGCGCAGGCATGATCGGTGACACTCAACGAACGGGCGGGAAACTCCAACCCCAGGGCTTCGTCGGCCTGCCGCCCCCCGGGCCATTTGTCCTGAAAACCGGGGATGGCCTTGCCGAAATCATGCAGACCGATCAGGCAGGCGATCCAGCGTGCCACATGCTCGCGCTGCACACCCAGAGCCCGGGCCGCCCAGTCGAGGCTAGTGGCGGGCTCATGCTCGAGAATACTTTCGGCCACCGCCGCCACATCCAGCAGATGCGCCAATACGCCATGACCGAAGCCGTCGCCACTCTTGGCCCAAAGCCTGCGGGCCTGATCACTCAGACTGGAGAATCCGTTCATTCGATAATCCCGTAAAACAGCGCGAATCAAGTGACACAGAACATTAAGCCAAAGTGCCAGCACAACGATAGTTCGGCAATCGGAAGAGCTGGAAATGCTTCCCTGCAGCCACCGGGAACGCGGCTGCGTTCCCTACATGTAGAGAATCGATGCAGTGGTTTATCCCCGCGCAAGTGGGGAATATTTCTGGATCATCCTGAGAAGATGTACCACCACTGGCTCATCCCCGCAGGCACGGGAAACACGTCCGATACACAGCGAGACAAGCTATGGCTGAAAGAGAGAGCCGTCTTCATTTCGAGGCCGGAAGTAGCCTTTGATGCACGTCATGTCTCGTACGCAGACCTGTATGTGGGTCTGCTTTCGGAATGATGTACCAGTCGAGATGCCGCTTCAGGTTGTCCTGGTCGCCGTTGAAACCTGGGACATTGACAGGAATCTCGTCCGAAGACGCGAGTAGGATCTCGTGAGCTCCCTGGAGCTCAATTAGAGCCCCCTCATCTGTAAGGCTCAGAGCTTGAGGTCGATGACAGCACCTACTACAAACGGGTCCTTGATCGATCCCTTGCCGCGTCTGGAGTTATTTTTGAGGTGCTCGGCGTAGCTCAGGGCGCGCTCGGGGCTATTTTCCCCAAAATAGGAGTCTTCACCCAACCAAGCGTAGTCATTGACGCTCGGCGCGATGTGCTCTCCGACTAGGACAGCTTCCCCAATCCCTCGATCACATCCGTGAAACCCAGAACAAAGGAGGGAAGCTGTTGATACATCAGCGATAGGCAGCTTTGAGCTGACCCTTGGTGTTATACACGCCAGTCTTTACACGAAAGGCCTTTGCCTCCGCAGGGTCGCCAGCCAAGATCTGAGCCAACTGACGGAAGCGCTCAGCGGCCTCGACATGCGGGTTCTCGGTCTTGCTAGACTTTTGGGCTTGTACAGTCATATTCGACCTCCATGGGTCGACGAAGCGAATCGGGTCATTTTGTAACCAAAGCAGCGACTTGTCTGCACGATATATCTGCGGCTCATCCCCGCTCACGCGGGGAACACGATGCGGGGAAGACGGTAGGACTGGTTGTTTTGTGGGTGTATCCAAGGAAACACCCCCAACGGACGTAGGAAAGACTGCGGCAGCTGTTGCGACACGGGATGTATAAAAACCTTATAAAGACTATATTCAGTCACCCACCTCTTTCACGGATACCGACCATGCGCTACTCCAGCCAAGTCAAACCCATCAGCTACCTCAAGGCCAATGCTGCCGAGGTGCTCAAGCAGTTGGGCGAGCAGCGCGAGCCGCTAGTTATCACCCAGAACGGTGAGGCCAAGGCAGTACTCCAAGACGTACGCTCCTACGAGCAGACTCAGGAAACCCTGGCATTGCTGAAAGTCCTGGCGCTGGGCAACCAGGAGATCGAAGCTGGCAAGCTCAGCCCGCTGGACGATGTCACTGCCCGCCTGCGCTCACGCCGTAAAGACGAAGCATGAGCAAAGCCCCCTATGCGGTGCTGATGACCGCCGGCGCCGAACGCGACCTGGAGTCGATCTACGATTACATCGCCGAATTCGATTCCCTCGCCAATGCCGGCCACGTGCTTGAATATCTACTGCAATGCATCCGCAGCCCGGGACACTTCCCCGAACGCGGCACTCATCCCAGAGAACTTTCCGCCTTGGGTATCCGGGAATACCGGCAGGCGCTCTACAAACCCTACCGGATCATTTACCGGATATATAACCAACAGGTGCATGTCTACCTGATCGCCGACGGTCGCCGCGATATGCAAACCCTCCTATCCAGACGCCTGCTTGGCTGATGACCTAATATCTCGTGAATAGCAGGCCCCTTATGTGTAATGCGGGACAGGTCTGACTCATCCTGCTGATGCGGACTACACAACGCATCCAGTTCACCCCGCACGATGACCCAAGGTTCATCCCCTCTCTACAGAGCGATTGTTTGTAGCCCGAATAAGCCTTGGCGCAATCCGGGATGGGTGACCCGGATTGCGCTAGCGCTTATCCAGGCTACGTGGGAACGGTGCACGCATTCGCGACGGGGCTATTCGGCCAAGGCCCCGCTCGCCGTGCCGCGCGGGGATTTGAAGATGGCGTGGGCGGTGGAGCAAAGTTGGCCGCGGGCATCGTGCAGGGTGGCTTCGGCGGTTACCTCGCGGCCGTCGCGCTGCAGTACGCGCGCTTCGGTGCGCAGCGGCAAGGCGTCTGCCAGCAGTGGACGCAGGTAGTGGACGTGCAGGCTGGCGGTGACATATACGGCGTCGGCCATGGCTGACGAATAAACCGCAAAGCCCAACGCGGCGTCGAACAGGGAGGCGATGTAGCCGCCCTGTACACCGCCGTGCGGGTTGAAGTGCATCGCCGGTGGTTGGCCGACAAAGCTCGCCGTCCCCGCCGCCGTGCGCAGCTGCGAGATGCCGTAGGCTTCGCCGATATCGCTGGCGAACCAGTTGTGCAGGCGCTGCAGAATAGTCGCATCCATGCCTGTGCCCTCAGCGCGGATCGGGGCTGCTGCGCGCCAGCACGGTTTCTACGTCGAGGCCGCGTGGCAGGATGCCGTAAACCCGCCCGCTGGCGCCCAGGCGGCTGGCGATAAAGGCATCGGAGACCGCGGCGTTGCCAGCCTCCAGCAGCAGTTTAGCTTGCAGCGCCAGGGCCACGTCTTCGGTCAGTTGGCGGGCGCGGTATTGGATGTCGTCGGTATCGCGGAAGTCCGCCTGCAATTGCGCGATATGGGCGCTCAAGCGCGCGTCGCCGTGGCCGTCGCCCAGTTCGTGGAACAGCGCATCGAGCACGCCGGGCTCCTTCGACAGGGCGCGCAGCACGTCCAGGCATTGCACATTGCCGGAACCTTCCCAGGTGGAGTTGACCGGGGCTTCGCGGTACAGCCGCGGCAGTATGCTGTCTTCGACGTAGCCGGCGCCGCCC
Organism: uncultured Pseudomonas sp.; assembly: GCF_946885885.1. The sequence goes on along the minus strand of NZ_CAMPHN010000003.1, from coordinate 18,627 downwards.
ATGCATTCGGCGGCCTCGTTGATCATCGCGGGGGCGCGTTTGCAGATCCAATATTTGCCCACGGCGGTGACCAGACGGGCGAATTTGTCTTCCTGTTCGTCGTGCGGGTTATCCAACGCCTTGCCCATGCGCAGGGTCAGGGCCAGCGCCGCTTCGCTCTCCAGCGCCAGGTCGGCCAAGACGTTCTGCATCAGCGGTTGCCGAGCGAGCGGCCGGCCGCCGACTTCGCGGTGCGCGCAGTGGTGCGCGGCCTGGGTCAGGGCCTGGCGCATCAGGGCGCTGGAACCGATCATGCAGTCGAAGCGGGTCAGCGCGACCATTTCGATGATGGTCGGTACGCCACGCCCCTCCTCGCCGACCATCCAGGCCAGGGCGCCGCGGTATTCCACTTCGCTGGAGGCGTTCGACCAGTTGCCGAGTTTGTTTTTCAGACGCTGGATATAGAACTCGTTGCGCGTGCCGTCCGGGCGGTGGCGCGGCAGCAGGAAGCAGGTCAGGCCTTTATCGGTGTAGGCCAGGGTGAGGAAGGCGTCGCACATCGGCGCCGAGCAGAACCATTTGTGCCCGACCAGTTCGTAGGCCTGGCCGGAGCCACCGACGCTCACCGGGTAGGCGCGGGTGGTGTTGGCGCGCACGTCGGTGCCGCCCTGCTTCTCGGTCATGGCCATGCCGATGGTGGCACCGCTCTTCTGCTCGACCGGCAGGTTACGCGGGTCGTATTGGCTGGAGAGGATCTTCGGCAACCAGATTTCGGCGAGGTCCGGCTGTAGGCGCAAGGCCGGCACGCTGGCGTAGGTCATGGTCAAAGGGCAGCCGCTGCCGGCTTCGGCCTGGCTGTGCAGGTAGCTCATGGCGGCACGGGCGACCTGAGCGCCGTCGCGCGGATCGGTCCAGGGCATGGACGGCAGGCCATGGGCGATGGCCGCGCCCATCAACTGGTGATAGGCCGGGTGGTACTCGACCAAGTCGATGCGGTGGCCGAAGCGGTCGTGGCTCTTGAATACCGGCTTGTTCTCGTTGGCGAGGAAGCCCGCGGCCATCAGCTCGCCGCCGGCCAGGGCACCGTAGGTATCGAGCTTCTGCTCGGCCCAACCGCCGCCGAAGCGCCGGGTCCATTCCTGCAGCGGCAGGTCGATGCGGTAAAGGTTGGCGCCGTCGAGCGGCGGCGCCTGGTTGAATACTTCGTGGGTTTCGGCATGCAGGCTGGCGTTCACGATTGTGGCTCCTCGTTGAGCAATGGGGCGCCGACGGCGCGCAAACAGAAGGTGATCAGGCTGTGGCTGACAGCTTCCAACCCCAGAGCGGATCGCCCGGCTTCGCGGGCGGCGCGCGCCTGGGGCGAAAGCGGGCCGACCAGGGCTTCGGCAATGGCGCCGACCAGGCAGGCGGCGATCAGGTTGACTTGATCGAGATGGAAATCGCCGCTGGCGATGCCCTCTTCGAGCAATTCGGCGAACAGTTCGGCATAGGCCACGCGATACAGCAGGCGCTGCTCGTCGACTTCCGGCTCGACCGGCTCGGCGATCAGGGCGAAGGCCAGGCGCCGGCTATGCCAGGCGCGCTCGGCGAACTGGCGTAAACCCTCGGCCAGCCGCGCCACAGGGCTGCCGGGGGCACGTAACACGCGGGCCAAGGCATCCACTTCGCGCTGGCTGGCGAGGGCGAAGACTTCGGCGGCCAATTCGCCCTTGCCGCGAAAATGCCGATACAGGCTGCCGGTGGCGATGCCGACATCCTCGGCCAGGGCCTGCATGGTCAGGGCGACGAAACCGCCCGCGACGACGCGCTGCAAGGCGCAGGCGAGAATGCGCTGGCGCAGCGCTTGGTCACGGTCGATACGTAGTGGGCTGGTGCGGTAAACCATAGTCTGAATTCCGATTCACGATTTCATGAGTGAATCAGGATTCAGATCTTGAAAAAAGCGGGATTCAGGGCACAACTGCGGGCATAAGCGCCATGTGCTGACGCTTACCGCTTAACCAGCCATTGAAAAGGCTATGTACCAATAGCGTGTTGCGCTCGGCTATCGCCACTGAGTTTGAGACGGTCTGGATCCGTAGGATGCGCCATGCGCACCAGTGATTCGTCGCCTACGGTGGTGCGCACGGCGCACCCTACGCGTTATCGGCTATGCGACACATTATTGGGACAGCGCTAATAAAAGGCTATGCACCAACAGCGTGTTGCGTTCAGGCCTGGGCGTTTCAGTGTGAGGATCCGACCTCGTCGGGTGCGCCGTGCGCACCGGGAAGCTGCGCCGATGCAGGTGCGCGCGGCGCACCCTACGGAGTCAGCTCGCTACACGTGATGAGCGCAACACGGGGCCTATTGGTACTCGTGGTACTCGTGGCACAGTACCCAGTCATGCAGCAGCATGCGCAGCTCCTCGAACTTGACCGGTTTGGCCAGGTAGTCGCTCATGCCCGCCGCCAGGCAGCGCTCGCGGTCGCCGCTATGGCTGTGGGCGGTGATCGCCAGCACCGGCAGATCTGCGCAATGGGGCAGACCGCGCAAGGCGCGACAGGTGGCGAAGCCATCCATGATCGGCATCTGGCAATCGAGCAATACGGCGTCGACCACTTCGCCGCGTAGCGATTCCAGCGCCTCCGCACCGTTATCGGCGGTGCGCACGCGGTAGCCGAGCTTGAGCAGCATGCCGCGGGTCACCAGTTGGTTGATCGCGTTGTCTTCGACGACCAATATCGTGCATTGCTCCGGCTGGCGTAACGCCGGCCCACCGCCCCGCCGTACCGGCGCCACAGTGGCGCCCTGCACCGGCAAGGTCAGGGGCACGTTCAATTGGAAGGTGCTGCCTTGCCCTGGGGTCGACTCGTGGCTCAGCGAACCGCCGAGCAGATCGACCAGTTGCCGGCAGATCGCCAGGCCGATACCCAAACCGCCGTATTCGCGGGTCATCGAGCCATCCAACTGATGGAAGCGTTGGTACAGGGCCACGTCCCGCGGGACCTCGAAACCGATCCCGGTGTCGATCACGTCGATACGCAGCACGAGGTTATCGGCCACCGGCGCGACGTAACCCACCCGCACGCAAACGCTGCCGCGCGCGGTGAACTTGATCGCATTGTCCAGCAGGTAGCCCAGGCTCTGGGTCAACTTGGCGGCGTCGCCTTCGAGCGTGTCGGGCAGGCTCTCGTTGAGCTCCAGAATGAAATGCAGGCCCTTTTCCTCGGCACGCGGCGCGTACTGCGCGCGCAGACCGTCGAACATTCCACGCAAGCTGAACGGCTCGCGGCGCGGGTAGAGCTTGCCGGACTGCAGCTCGGTGAGAGCCAGGATATCGTTGACCATGCGCATCATGTCGCGCGCGGAACTGGCGGCGGTACGCTGGTACTGCGCCAGCTCGGCATCCAACTTGACCGTCTGCATCAGCTCCAACGAACCGATCACGCCGTTCATCGGCGTGCGCAGCTCGTGGGTGACGGTGGCGAGGAATTCGTCCTTGAAGCGGTTGCTGTTGGCCAATTCCTGGTTCAACGCTTCCAGCTTGTGTCCGGCTTCTTTCAGGATGCGTGCGCGCTCCTCCTTCATCGCATTGATGCGGTCGGCCAGGGCCAGGGACAGCAGGCCGACCTCCAGGGCCGATCCGATCTGGCTGGCGTACATGGTAAGGAACACATTGGGCAGGTAGCCGAGCACCATCAGGGTGTTGATCACCCCGCCGGCGAGAAAGGTGCTCCAGGCGATGATGAAGTAACGCGCCACGCGCATGCCACGCAACCAGGCGAGCACCCCGGCGGTGAAGATCACCACGGTGAACAGCAGCGCCAGGTAAGTGGCCAGGCGCAGGGACAAGGCATAGCTGACGGTAAGGGCCAGCAGCATCACCACGGCGCCGCAGCCCATCATCGCCAGCAACGCACGGTCCATCCAGACGCTGTATTCGGCGGTATGCAGAAAGCTGCGGGCGAACTGGCAGCCGAACAAGGCCGCCGAGCCGATCATGAACGGCGTAGAGGCATTGGCCCACCAGGGACTGTCCGGCCAGAAATATTCGATCCCGGCACCGTTGACCGAGACCTGATACAAGCCGAACGAAGCGATATAGAGGATGTAATACAGGTAGCTGGTGTCGCGCACGCTGAGAAAGATGAACAGGTTGTAAATCAACATCACCAGCAGCACGCCATAGATGATGCCGAGCATGTACACCCGCTCGGGCTGTTCTTCCAAGTAGGCGTTGGGCGCCCAGAGCGTCAGCGGCGCCTGGATCGACCCCTGGCTCTCGAGCCGCAGAAACACCCGCTGCATCTCGTGCGGCTGCAGCTCGAGTTCGAACAGGAAGTTGTTCTGCTTGATCTGCCGGCTGGAGAACGGCAAAGCGTCGCCGGTGCGCCGGACCAGTCGATAACCGCCCTGGCCGTCTTCCAGGTACAGCTCGAGGTGATCCAAGGGCGGATAGGCCAGTTCCAACAACCACAAGCGCGGACCGGGCTGTTGCTGCGGGCGGTACTCCAGGTCCAGGCGAATCCAGAACACCGAACGCGAGTAGCCGGCATTCAGCACATCCCGCTCGTGCTGGCGAAAGCTCGCTTGCAGCGCCGGCGACGCGACCTCCTTGATGTTCGCATCGCCGCGCACGTCTTCGAAGACGTACATGACCTGACCGAGGGGCAGAGTTTTGGTGTGTTCATCGAACGCAACGGCAGCCGCAGGCCCCGACAACAACACGAAAAGGCACAACAGGATGTAATGCATGCAGCCCGCCAAATCATCATTCCATAACCATTAAGAAGCCGTTCCTCAACGGCTGGCCCGCGATGCAACATAAGTGTCTCAACGAGGCGAGCACTCTAGCATAGGCGTTTATAGCCCAGTGTCAGCATGACGCCATGCACAAAGATCATGAGAGGCCTCTGGCAGGGCGTTTCTGCATGGCCCGCCCCAAGTCGCCACGGGCGCACGCTACGGATCAGCCAGCGACATAGAGCCTGCTGGGCTACCCGGCTATCGCCTGGCGTGCACGCTTTAAACGCCAGCTCCTCCCACGAAGGCGTAGGCCGTTCGGGCTTGCCTCAGAAAGCATAGGCTCTACGAGAGGACGCTTCGCCGACCTCCGACTGGCGGCTAAATGCGTGTTTGGTGATAAGCTCGCGCACCATGAAAACGCCCAACTCCCGCCCCGTAGTGCTTTGCCTGTCCGGTCACGACCCCAGTGGCGGCGCCGGCCTGCAAGCCGATATCGAAGCCCTGCTCGCCCAGGGTTGCCATGCCGCGCCGACGGTCACCGCGCTGACCGTGCAGGACACGGTGAACGTCAGCGATTTCCGCGTGCTCGACCGCGACTGGGTACTGGCCCAGGCCAATGCGGTGATCGCCGACCTGCCGGTCGCCGCGATCAAGCTGGGCATGCTCGGCTCCGTCGAGATGGTCGAGACCGTGCTCGAGATCAGGCACAAGCTGCCGGACATTCCCCTGGTCTGCGACCCGGTGCTGCGCGCCGGCGGCGGCGGCGCGCTGGGCAAGGACGAGGTCGGTTACGCGATGCGCGAACGGCTGTTCGCCGTATCGACCATCGCCACGCCGAACCTGCCGGAAGCGCGCATCCTCGCCGAACTGCCGGACGGCACGGCCGATCAATGCGCGGACAAACTGCTGCCGTTCATCCCGTACCTGCTGATCACCGGCGGCCATGGCGACGAGCATGAAGTGCACAATCGTCTGTACGCGCGCGACGGCGCCCGCCACAGCTTCACCTGCCAGCGCCTGCCGGGCAGCTATCACGGTTCCGGCTGCACCCTGGCCAGCACCTTGGCCGGGCGTCTGGCCCTGGGCCAGGACCTGGTCGGCGCCGTGCGCTTCGCCCTCGACTACACCTGGCGCACCCTGCGCGACGCCGAACAACCCGGCCACGGCCAATTCATCCCGCGCCGCCTGCCGCTGGATGCTTATCAATAGAAGGCAGCTGATGGAGCGCTTCCGATGAAACTGCATGGCCTGTATGCCATCACCGACAGCCAACTGCTGGCCGACGGCAAGCTGCTGCCCTATGTCGAGGCGGCGCTGAAAGGCGGCGCCCGCGTGCTGCAATACCGCGACAAGTCCAGCGACGACGCCCGTCGCCTGCGCCAGGCCGAAGCCCTGCGCGAGCTGTGCAACCGCTACGGCGCCGCGCTGATCGTCAACGACGACGCCGAACTGGCCGCACGCCTCGGCGTCGGTCTGCACCTGGGCCAGAGCGACGGTTCGCTGTCGGCCGCCCGCGCCCTGCTCGGGCGCCAGGCGATCATCGGCGGCACCTGCCACGCGCAACTCGAACTGGCCGAAGCCGCCGCCCGCGAAGGCGCCAGCTATGTAGCCTTCGGCCGCTTCTTCGACTCGACCACCAAGCCCGGTGCACCGACGGCCACGGTCGAATTGCTCGACGCGGCTAAAGGTCGCATCAACCTGCCGATCGTTGCCATCGGCGGCGTGACCCTGGATAACGCAGCAGGGCTGATCGCCCGCGGCGCCAACATGGTCGCGGTGATCCACGGCCTGTTCGGCGCCGACTCGGCCGCCGAAGTCGAGCGCCGCGCCCGCGCCTTCAGCGCCCTGTTCGCCAACCACTGATTGCTTTCGGGGCTGAGCATATTCAGCCCGACCCGATGACTGAGAGGCCCCTGCCATGTCCCGTTCCGAAACCCTGTTCGCCAACGCCCAGAAGCACATCCCCGGCGGCGTCAACTCGCCCGTGCGCGCCTTCAAAAGCGTCGGCGGCACGCCCCTGTTCTTCAAGCACGCCGAAGGCGCCTATGTCACCGACGAAGACGACAAGCGCTATGTGGACTACGTCGGTTCCTGGGGCCCGATGATCCTCGGCCACAGCCACCCGGACGTACTGGACGCGGTACGCCGCCAGCTCGAGCATGGCCTGTCCTACGGCGCGCCGACCGCCATGGAAACCGAAATGGCCGACCTGGTGTGCAGCCTGGTGCCGTCCATGGAAATGGTGCGCATGGTCAGCTCCGGTACCGAGGCGACCATGAGCGCGATCCGCCTGGCCCGCGGCTTCACCGGCCGCGACAGCATCATCAAGTTCGAAGGCTGCTACCACGGGCATTCCGACAGTTTGTTGGTCAAAGCCGGTTCCGGCCTGCTGACCCAGGGCGTGCCGAGCTCGGCCGGGGTGCCGGCGGCGTTCGCCAAACACACCCTGACCCTGCCGTTCAACGATATTCAGGCGGTCGAGCAGATGCTCGCGGAGGTCGGCCAGGAGGTCGCCTGCATCATCGTCGAGCCGGTGGCCGGCAATATGAACTGCGTGCCGCCGGCACCGGGCTTTCTTGAAGGCCTGCGCGAGCAGTGCGACAAGCACGGCGTGGTGCTGATCTTCGACGAAGTGATGACCGGCTTCCGTGTCGCCCTCGGCGGCGCCCAGGCGCACTACGGCGTGACGCCGGACCTGACCACCTTCGGCAAGATCATCGGCGGCGGCATGCCGGTCGGCTGCTTCGGCGGCAAGCGCGCGATCATGGCGTGCATCGCCCCGCTCGGCCCGGTCTACCAGGCCGGCACTCTGTCGGGCAACCCGCTGGCGATGGCCGCCGGCCTGACCACGCTCAAGCTGATCGGCCGTCCGGGCTTCCACGCCGAACTGACCGACTACACCGGCCGTATGCTGCAAGGTCTGCAAGACCGCGCCGATGCCGCCGGCATCCCCTTCGTCACCACCCAGGCGGGCGGCATGTTCGGCCTGTATTTCAGCGGCGCCGACGACATCGTCACCTTCGACGACGTGATGGCCAGCGACGCCGAACGCTTCAAGCGCTTCTTCCACCTGATGCTCGACGGTGGCGTCTACCTGGCGCCGAGCGCCTTCGAGGCCGGCTTCACCTCGATCGCCCATGGCGAGGCCGAACTGAAGATCACCCTGGACGCCGCCGAGCGCGCCTTCGCCGAGCTGAAGAACGCCTGATGCAATACGCCACCCTGCTTTGTGCCGGCGCGCTGGCCCTGGCGTGTCTGGCCGCCGCCGTCGCTATCGGCAAAGCCCGCAAAGGTTACGGGGAAGGCGATCAACCCGCGCTGTTCTGCGCCTTGCTCGGCTTCGGACTGACTGCCGCCGCGGCCGCCACCGCGGCCATGCGTTACGGCGTCGACCCCGACTGGCAAGCCGCGCACCTGTGGCTGAACCAAGCCGGCAGCTTTCTCGCCCTGCCCTTGCTCGGCGCCGCGGCGCTGGCATTGGGCCGCGGCTGGGCCTGGAGCCGACCGAACTGGGGGCGAATCGTGCTGGGCCTGTGCGCGTTCTTCGAACTGTTCCGGCAGATGAACCTGCTCGACGATTACCGTCTACTGCTCAACCTGGCGACGCTGTTGCTGGTGCTGTATGCCGGCGCCGTGCAATGGCCGCGTCGCGCGCCGCTGGCGGCGGCCGGCGCCGCCGTGGTGCTGCTGGCCGCGGGCCTGACGCTCGGCAGCGAGGGGGTTATCGGCCCGTTGCGCCGCCTCGACCTGTTTTATCTGTTGCTGACCCCGGCTTATCCGCTGCTCGCCTGGTTGTTGCTGGCGTTGCCGGGCGGCGGTGCGACAGAAAACCCGGTAAAGGCTTTGTAAAAAACAGTGCTTATTTCATAATGCGCGGGCCGACGCCTCTCGTCGGCCGGATATACCATCCGTCCCGCACCTCGAGGCACATGGAGTTTCATGATTCGCACCGGCCGCACCCTGGCCCTGGGCTGCCTGTTGCTTGTTCCGCTGTTCGCCCTGGCGGGCGGCAATACCCTGCTGATCCCCGCACCCGGCAGCTGTTCGCTGAACACCGCGCCCGACGACCTGCCCGATGCGCTCGCCGCCTGCCAACAGGCCGCGCAAGGCGGCGACTTGCAGGCACAATACGAACTCGGTGAATTCTTCTACGACGGCAAGCGTGCGCCGCAAGACCTCGAACAAGCCCTGTTCTGGTTCGAACGCGCTTCGCTGCAAGGCCATGCCCAAGCGCAATTCCGCCTGGGCATGATGTTCTTCCAGGGCGAAGGCGTCCCGGCGAATAACGTGCAGGCGTATATCGTGCTGAAGATGGCCGCGGTCAATGGCTCGGACGAAGCCATGGACAGCGCCGACCTGGTCTCGGCACAGATGCCGCGCGATGAACTGGAAATCGCCACCCAGGTGCTCGGGCAAATCTTCCGCAATTACCTGATGGAACTGCAGGCCGCCGACGGCCTGTCGCCCTTCGCGCAGTAGAGCTGCCGCAAGCGGCAAGCCACAAGCTTCAAGTAAAAGCTGATCCGCATTTCGCTTGCAGCTTGCAGCTTGCAGCTTGCAGCTATTTGTCCGGCATCGGCATGGGGAACGGCATGATATTGCCGCCGCCCTTGGCCTCGCTGATTTTCGGCGTGCCGAGGCGCTCCACCTCGTCGATACGGATGATCGCGTGCATCGGGATAAAGCTGCGCACCACCCCATCGAACTGGGCCTTGAGCTTTTCTTCGCTGGGGTCGACCACCACCTGGGTGCGCTCGCCGAAAACGAACTCTTCGACTTCCAGAAAGCCCCACAGATCGCTTTGAAAGATCTGCTTGGCGTACATCTCGTACACCTGCCCCTGGTTGAGGAAAATCACCTTATAGATAGGCTCGCGTTTGCTCATGGCTATGCAGTCAGGACCGATGGGTTGATCGAAAGGGCGCGGATAATAGCATAAGCGGCAAGCGGCCCAGCGTGGCATGCCACCCCAGAATGCAAGCCCCACCTCGCACCTTGAGCTTCTAGCCGGCAGCCTGCCGCCTGTAGCTTGTAGCTCGATTGCCTCCTATAATGCGCGGTTCTTCGAATCCCCCTTGTTGAGCACGCATGACCAAGAAGCTCTATATCGAAACCCACGGCTGCCAGATGAACGAGTACGACAGCTCGCGCATGGTCGATCTGCTGGGCGAACATCAAGCCCTGGAAGTCACCCCGCGGGCGGAAGACGCCGATATCATCCTGCTCAACACCTGCTCGATCCGCGAAAGGGCCCAGGACAAGGTGTTCTCCCAGCTTGGCCGCTGGCGCGAACTGAAGCTGAGCAACCCGCAACTGGTGATCGGCGTCGGCGGCTGCGTGGCCAGCCAGGAAGGCGCGGCGATCCGCGACCGCGCGCCCTATGTCGACGTGGTGTTCGGCCCGCAGACCCTGCACCGCCTGCCGGAAATGATCGATGCCGCGCGCGACACCAAGCTGCCGCAAGTGGATATTTCCTTCCCCGAGATCGAGAAATTCGACCGCCTGCCCGAACCACGGGTCGACGGCCCTAGCGCCTTCGTTTCGGTAATGGAAGGCTGCAGCAAGTACTGCACCTTCTGCGTGGTGCCTTACACCCGCGGCGAGGAAGTCAGCCGGCCGCTGGAAGACGTGCTGGCCGAGGTCCTGCACCTGGCCGAGAACGGCGTGCGCGAAGTCACCCTGCTCGGGCAGAACGTCAACGGCTACCGCGGCGATACGCGCGACGGCCAGATCGCCGATTTCGCCGAGCTGCTGTATGCCGTGGCGGCGATCGACGGCATCGACCGCATCCGCTACACCACCAGCCATCCGCTGGAGTTCTCCGACGCCCTGATCCAGGCCCACGCGGAGATTCCCGAACTGGTGAAATACCTGCACCTGCCGGTGCAATCGGGCTCCGACCGCATCCTCGCGGCGATGAAACGCAACCACACGGCCCTGGAATACAAGTCGCGGATCCGCAAGCTGAAGGCGGCGGTGCCGGACATCCTGATCAGCTCGGACTTCATCATCGGCTTCCCCGGCGAAACCGAGAAAGACTTCGAGCAGACCATGAAGCTGATCGAGGACGTCGGTTTCGACTTCTGCTACTCCTTCGTTTACAGCGCGCGCCCCGGCACGCCGGCGGCGGACCTGCCCGACGACACCCCGGACGAGCTGAAAAAGCAACGCCTGGCGATTCTGCAGAACCGGGTCAACCAGCAAGGCTTCGAAAACAGCCGCCGCATGGTCGGTACGGTGCAGCGCATTCTGGTCAGCGATTACTCGAAAAAGGACCCGGGCATGCTCCAGGGCCGCACCGAGAGCAATCGCGTGGTCAATTTCCGCACCGACAACCCGCGCCTGATCGGCCAGTTCGTCGACGTGCACATCGACGACGCCCTGCCCCACTCGCTGCGCGGCACCCTGCTGGGCTAGCAGACTGCTGAGCCACACGCCCGGCCGCGGCATTAGCGGCGACCGGGCATTGCGGCGGCGCAATCAAATCCATATAAGGCAATGCTAAAGTCGCAGCAGCCCGAGCTTTCCCGCGCAGGCTCCTAGCGCTATTCTTCGCCTCACCACCCAGCCGACTGGCGGCCATCAAACGACCTTGAACACACCCATAGAACCCCATCGTTTTATCCTGGAACCCTTTGAGGCCCGCCGCTTCGCCAATCTGTGCGGCCAATTCGACGAGCATTTGCGCTTGATCGAACAGCGCCTGGGGATCGAAATCCGCAACCGCGGCAACCAGTTCGAATTGGTCGGCCCCGCCGAACAGACCGGGTCCGCCGAGCAGTTGTTGCTGCGCCTCTACCGCGAAAGCAAGAACACCGAGCTGACCCCCGATCTGGTGCACCTGTTCCTCCAGGAGTCCGGCATCGAGGAGCTGAACAACCCCACGACCGACGTCAGCGTCGCCCTGCGCACGCGCAAGGGCATGATCCGTCCGCGCGGGGCCAACCAGCAGCGCTATGTCAAAGCCATCCTCGAACACGACATCAACTTCGGCGTCGGCCCGGCCGGCACCGGCAAAACCTACCTGGCGGTCGCCTGCGCGGTGGACGCCCTGGAGCGCGAGCAGATCCGCCGCATCCTTTTAGTGCGCCCGGCGGTGGAAGCGGGGGAAAAACTCGGTTTCCTGCCCGGCGACCTGTCGCAGAAGATCGACCCCTACCTGCGCCCGCTGTACGACGCGCTCTACGAGATGCTCGGTTTCGAGCAGGTGGCCAAGCTGATCGAGAAGCAGGTGATCGAGGTCGCGCCGCTGGCCTATATGCGTGGTCGCACCCTGAACAACAGCTTCATCATTCTCGACGAAAGCCAGAACACCACCCTGGAACAGATGAAGATGTTCCTCACCCGCATCGGCTTCGGCTCGACCGCGGTGATCACCGGCGACATCACCCAGGTCGACCTGCCGCGCGGCACCAAAAGCGGCCTGACCCATGTGATCGACGTACTGCGCGAAGTGCCGGGCATCAGCTTCACCCACTTCAAGCCCAAGGACGTGGTTCGCCACCCGCTGGTCCAGCGCATCGTCGAAGCCTACGAGCGCTACGACAACCGTATGCACGGCAAGCTCGACGACGAGCAAGACGACAATGCTTGAACTCGACCTGCAAATCGCCAGCGACGCCGGCGACCTGCCGAGCGAGGCGCAATTCCGCGCCTGGTGTGAACTCGCCCTGCGCCAGCGCAGCGCCGACTCCGAGCTGACCATTCGCCTGGTCGACGAGAGCGAAGGCCGCGAGCTCAACCACACCTATCGCCAGCGCGACTACGCCACCAATGTGCTGTCGTTTCCCGCCGATGTGCCTGACGAAATGTTGGATATCCCGCTGCTCGGCGATCTGGTGATCTGCGCGCCGGTGGTCAAGCGCGAAGCGCTGGAGCAGAACAAGCCCGCCCACGCGCATTGGGCCCATATGGTGATCCACGGCTGCCTGCACCTGCTCGGTTACGACCACATCGAGGATGAGGAAGCCGAAGAGATGGAAGCGCTGGAACGAGAATTGCTGGCTGAACTGGGTCACGCCGACCCTTACGCCGACCACGAATAATCACTCACTGACACACAGAAGGTTCCTGAGTAACCACCATGAGCGAAGACCGATCGAGCAACGAGCAGAAGTCCTGGTTGAATAAACTGACCCAGGCTTTTGCTCATGAGCCGAAAAACCGCAAGGAACTGCTGGAAGTACTGCGCGACGCGCATCAGAACAAACTGCTCGACAGTGAGGCCCTGGCCATCGTCGAGGGCGCGATCCAGGTCGCCGACCTGCAGGTGCGCGACATCATGGTGCCGCGCTCGCAGATGATCAGCATCAAGGCCAACCAGACGCCCAAGGAATTCCTCCCGGCGATCATCGAAGCGGCCCACTCGCGTTATCCGGTGGTCGGCGAAAGCCTCGATGACGTGGCCGGCATTCTCCTGGCCAAGGATCTGCTGCCACTGATCCTGCAAGGCGAACAACCCAACTTCAACATTAAGGACATGCTGCGCCCGGCCACCTTCGTGCCCGAGTCCAAGCGCCTCAATGTGCTGCTGCGCGAATTCCGCGCCAACCACAACCATATGGCCGTGGTGATCGACGAATACGGCGGCGTCGCTGGCCTGGTGACCATCGAGGATGTGCTTGAGCAGATCGTCGGCGACATCGAGGACGAACACGACGTCGAGGAAGACAGTTACGTCAAACCGCTGCCCAGCGGCGATTTCCTGGTCAAGGCGCTGACCCCGATCGACAGCTTCAACGAGTTCTTCGACACCCAATTCTCCGACGACGAATTCGACACCGTCGGCGGCCTGGTGATGAGCGCCTTCGGTCATCTGCCCAAGCGCAACGAAGTGACCGAGATCGGCGAATTCCGCTTCCGCGTGATCAGCGCCGACAGCCGCCGCATCCACCTGCTGCGCCTGACCCCGGCCAGCCGTTAGAACCGGGAAACGCCTGCCTCCCCCGTAGGAGCGGCCTTGGCCGCGATACTTTCGCCGTCCCGGCCAATGCATCGCGGCCAAGGCCGCTCCTACAACGTCTAGCCCGCAGCGCGAGCCTTCCCCCCTAGGGCTTTCCCCTCTACCCTTGCGCCACCACAATCCAAGGATCTGCATACCATGCACTGGATAACCCGTGCCGGCTGGCCCGGCAACCTGATCGCCCTGGCGGCAGGGGCCATCACCCCGCTGGCGCTGGCGCCTTTCGATATCTGGCCACTGGCGCTGCTGTCCATTGCGCTGTTCTACCTCGGCGTGCGCGACCTCGGCCCACGCCAGGCGGCCGGACGCGGCTGGTGCTATGGCTTCGGCCTGTTCGCCGCCGGCACCAGCTGGGTATATGTGAGCATTCACGATTACGGCGCGGCGTCGCCGGCGCTGGCCGCCTTTCTGACCATCGCCTTCGCCGCCGGACTCGGCCTGCTGTTCGCCCTGGCCGCGTGGGTATGGACGCGCTGGCTGCGCCGGGCCGAGGCGCCGCTGGCCGACAGCCTGGCGTTCGCCGCCCTATGGCTGGCCCAGGAAGCGTTTCGCAGCTGGTTCCTCACCGGTTTCCCCTGGCTGTACGCCGGCTACAGTCAACTCGACGGGCCTCTGGCCGGATTGGCGCCGGTCGGCGGCGTCTGGTTGATCTCCTTTGTCCTGGCACTCAGCGCCGCCTTGCTGGTCAACCTGACCCGACTGCACGCGCGCAAAGCCTTTCTCGCCGCCGGCATCGTGCTGTTGTTCGGTCCCTGGATCGCCGCACTGGCGCTCAAGGATCACGCCTGGACCGAAGCGGCAGGCGCACCGCTGAGGGTCGCAGCCGTGCAGGGCAATATCGAACAGAACCTGAAATGGGACCCGGCGCAGCTCAACGCGCAGCTGGCGCTGTACCGCGATATGACCGCCAATGCGCGATCGAGCGACCTGATCGTCTGGCCGGAAACCGCGGTGCCAGTACTCAAGGACCGCGCTCAAGGCTACCTCGGCGCGATCAACCGCCTGGCCAACGAGCGCCAGGCCGCGCTGATCACCGGCGTGCCCATCCGCCAGGCCAACGAGCACGGCGAGCTGCGTTATTACAACGGCATCAGCGTGCTCGGCCAGGGCAGCGGCGACTACCTCAAGCAGAAACTGGTGCCGTTCGGCGAGTACGTGCCGTTGCAGGAGGTACTGCGCGGTCTGATTGCCTTCTTCGACCTGCCGATGTCCGACTTCGCCCGCGGCTCGAGCGAACAACCGCTGCTGGAAGCCCAGGGCTATCGGATTGCCGCGTTTATCTGTTACGAGGTGGTGTACCCGGAATTCGCCGCCGGACTCGCGGCGCGAAGCGACCTATTGCTGACCATCAGCAACGACACCTGGTTCGGCCGCTCGATCGGCCCGTTGCAGCACCTGCAGATGGCACAGATGCGCGCCCTGGAAGCCGGCCGCTGGATGATCCGCGCCACCAACAACGGCGTCACCGCACTGATCGACCCCCAGGGCCGGATCACCGAACAGCTGCCGCAATTCGAACAAGGCGTGCTCTACGGCGAAGTGGTACCCATGCAGCAACTCACGCCTTACCTGGTCTGGCGCGGCTGGCCGCTGCTGATCCTCTGCATCCTGCTGTTCGCCTGGGCGCTGCTGGCCAATCGCATGGCCAAGACGGTGTAAGAACCGTAGCGTAGGTTGGGTTAGCGGCGACTATCATGGTCCGAGCAACGACATTGCCATCGGCCGCCGCGTAACCCAACAAGGCCACCATGCGATATTTGTTGGTGCTCGAAGATTGCTTATACCTCTTGACAGCATGCGTACCACTCAGGCTAGGCCCATATCCCAGGTTGGCCCTGAACGACACCGCGTAGACGTCTTGTTGGGTTACGCGGCATTCATCTACGGCGTTATCGATAACTAGGTGGCTCGCCGCTAACCCAACCTACGGCTCTGTCAAGCAACTCCGGATTTGGGGCATTCACTTGCAGCTCGCAGCCCGTAGGTCGGGTTAGCGGCGATTGTCGCGGCCTTTGTCATACCGCGGTCCAGGCCGCCGCGTAACCCGACAACGATATCCGCGGGTCTGCCATGGTGGATGAAAAAAGCGTCATCCACCCCACCCGACTTGCAGCGCTCTCTTACCGCTTATCCCCGCCATACGCCAAACGATACGCCCACCAGCCGATGGCCTCGTTAAGCAGCAGGCCGTTCTGCCAGACCGCCTTGCTTTCCGGTAACCAACCGCCCGCCGGGCGGCCATTGGGGACGCCGAGAAAGCCCATGGGCGCGCTCACCACCTGGAAGCCGACCTGTTCGAAACTCCAGCGCGCCCTGGGCATGTGCCAGGCCTGGGTCACCAACAGCACCCGCTCGACGCCCTCCTTCTTGAGGATTTCAGCGCTATTGGCCGCGTTTTCCCAAGTGGTGCGGCTCAGCCCCTCTTGCCAGCGCACCACCACCCCGTAATCGCGCGCCAGCACCTCGGCCATCATCGCCGCCTCGCTGGGCGGCTCGCCGTAATGTAGGCCGCCACTAACCAGCAGCGGCAGGCCGGAAGCCTTGGCCAGCCGCGCCGCGTAACGCACGCGCTCGAGCGCCATCAGGCTGGGTTGGTCGCCGCCCCAGCCCGGGTCGCCCTGCTCGCGTCCGCCGCCGAGCACCACGATCGCCTGCGCCTGGCCCGCCAGTTCGGCCCACTGCAATTCGCCCAAGGCCGGCTCGGTTTCCAGCTGCCGCGCCGACCATTCCACCATCACCGGCAGACTCATCAGCGATAAACCGCCGAACGCCAGGACGAAGCAGGTCGCGGCCAGCCGTGGGAAACGTCGGCGCAACCACCAGGCCACGAGCAACAGCAGCAATAAAAAGCCGGGCGGCAGGAACAGTTGTTTAAGGATGTAGCGAATCGGCATCGGGCACCTCACTGCGGATGCCGCGAAGCCTAGCAGGCTGGCGAGCGTTAGCAGTAGCCCGAAACCGCTCCGGCGTTAGTACGCCCGCTAGCGGGGATTGCTCGCCCGGAATAGCTGCGAACCGCACGCCGAGCAGGCTTGCACGCCGCGGCCCGGCTGCCAGTCGGCCAAGGCGTTGCACAATGCGCAGCACAGCTGCAAGCGCCGCCGCAGTAGGGGCTTGGCCTTGCTTGGGCGGTACTCGCCACCTTTCTGGGTCGACCAACCAGCCTTGAGCCCGCGCACCGGGCGATGCTCGAGCAAGGCCAATTCTTCGGCCGCCGCATGCCAGCCGCGCAGCCAGTCGATATCGCGATCCAGGTAGGCGCGTATCAGCTCCAGCTCGGCCGAGGAAAGGTCACGTAATTCCAGCTCGTAAGGCGGTTCGGCTGACGTACGACTCAAGTGATCGGCCTCATCAAGCGCCAGGGCAAGGCGTTGCAACAAGCGCTCGTACAAGCCGCCGCTCGCCTCTGTTCGTCGCGGTCCAACCATCCAGCACCTCACACTGGGCTCGATTGTGCGGCCCATATCAGAAGCTTAGCGGTCACCTTTGAACCGGCGTTGCGCCGCGACAAACGGCGTGTCTACGGGGCTCGGCGTCGATTCGCCGGCGTAATCAGGGTTTCCCTCAATAAGCGGGGGTCATGTATGCTACGGCGTTTCCCGAAAGCCCCCTTTTCTCAGCGCAAGTAGCCATGCACGAACAGTATCAGCCACGCGAAATCGAAGCCGCCGCGCAGTCCCACTGGGACATGCAGAAATCATTTGTAGTGAGCGAACAATCAGGTAAGGAGACCTTCTACTGCCTGTCGATGTTCCCTTACCCGAGCGGCAAGCTGCACATGGGCCACGTGCGCAACTACACGATCGGCGACGTGATTGCCCGCTACCAGCGGATGCAGGGCAAGAACGTGCTGCAACCGATGGGCTGGGACGCGTTCGGCATGCCGGCGGAAAACGCCGCGATGAAGAACAAGGTCGCCCCGGCCAAGTGGACCTACGAAAACATCGACTACATGAAGACCCAGCTGAAAAGCCTGGGCCTGGCCATCGACTGGTCGCGCGAAGTCACCACCTGCAAGCCGGACTACTACCGCTGGGAACAATGGCTGTTCACCCGCCTGTTCGAAAAAGGCGTGATCTACCGCAAGAACGGCACCGTCAACTGGGACCCGGTCGACCAGACCGTGCTGGCCAACGAGCAAGTCATCGACGGCCGCGGCTGGCGCTCCGGCGCGGTGATCGAAAAGCGCGAAATCCCCATGTACTACTTCAAGATCACCGCCTATGCGGAAGAACTCTTGAGCAGCCTGGACGACCTGGATGGCTGGCCGGAACAGGTCAAGACCATGCAGCGCAACTGGATCGGCAAATCCCGCGGCATGGAGGTCAGCTTCCCCTACGACCAAGCCTCGATCGGCAGCGCCGGCAAGCTGAACGTCTTCACCACCCGCCCGGACACCCTGATGGGCGCGACCTATGTCGCCGTGGCGGCGGAACACCCGCTGGCCACGCTCGCAGCGCAAGGCAACGCCGAGCTGCAAGCCTTTATCGACGAATGCAAGAGCGGCAGCGTCGCCGAAGCCGATGTCGCCACCCAGGAAAAGAAAGGCCTGCCGACCGGCCTGTTCGTCGAGCACCCGCTGACCGGCGAAAAGCTGCCGGTCTGGGTCGCCAACTACGTGCTGATGCACTACGGCGACGGCGCGGTGATGGCGGTGCCGGCCCACGACGAGCGCGACTTCGAGTTCGCCCATAAATACGGCTTGCCGCTCAAGGCGGTGGTTCGCACCGCGGCCGGCGACGAGACCCCGGCGCCCTGGCAGGACGCCTACGGCGAGCATGGCCAGCTGATCAACTCCGGCAAGTTCGACGGCCTGGACTTCGAAGGCGCGTTCGACGCCATCGAAGTCGCCCTGCTGGACAAAGGCCTGGGCAAGTCGCGTACGCAGTTCCGCCTGCGCGACTGGGGCATCAGCCGCCAACGCTATTGGGGCTGCCCGATCCCGATCATCCACTGCG
>NZ_CAMPHN010000002.1 GCF_946885885.1 uncultured Pseudomonas sp. | reverse complement strand
CGCAAAGCTTTATCGAAACCCTCGATGCGACCTTCGCCAAACTCGGCAAAGGGCGCATCGCCAGCCTGATCGGCCGCTACTTCGCGATGGACCGCGACAACCGCTGGGACCGGGTCGAACAAGCCTACAAACTGATCGTCGACGGTGTTGGCGAATTCAACGCAGCCAACGCCCAGGCCGCCCTCGAAGCGGCCTACGCGCGCGGCGAGAACGACGAATTCGTCAAAGCCACTACCCTCGGCGAGCCGGTGAAAGTCGAAGACGGCGACGCCGTGGTATTCATGAACTTCCGCGCCGACCGCGCGCGCGAACTGAGCCGCTGCTTCGTCGAGCCCGACTTCAAGGAATTCCCCCGTTCCCGGGTTCCGCAACTGGCCGGCTTCGTCACTCTGACCCAATACGCCGCGAGCATTCCGGCGCCTTGCGCCTTCCCTCCAGCCAGCCTGACCAATGTGCTCGGCGAATACCTGGCGAACAACGGCAAAACCCAGCTGCGCATCGCCGAAACCGAGAAATACGCCCACGTCACCTTCTTCTTCTCCGGTGGCCGCGAAGAGCCGTTCCCGGGCGAGGAACGGATTCTGATCCCCTCGCCGGACGTCGCCACCTACGACCTGCAGCCGGAAATGAGCGCGCCGCAAGTCACCGATCGCATCGTCGAAGCCATCGAGCAGCAGCGTTACGACGTGATCGTGGTCAACTACGCCAACGGCGATATGGTCGGCCATACCGGCGTGTTCAGCGCCGCGGTGAAGGCCGTGGAATGCCTGGACAGCTGCGTCGGCCGCATCGTCGAGGCGCTCGACAAAGTCGGCGGCGAAGCCCTGATCACCGCCGACCACGGCAACGTCGAGCAGATGGAAGACCAGAGCACCGGCCAGGCGCACACCGCGCACACTTGCGAACCGGTGCCCTTCATCTATGTCGGCAAACGCCCGGCGCGCATCCGCGCAGGCGGCGTTCTGGCCGACGTGGCGCCGACCCTGCTGACCCTGATGGGCCTGCCGGTCCCGGCGGAAATGACCGGCACCAGCATCGTCGAGCTGGACTGAACCGATCGACCGGGATGAATATCCAGGTTTGCCAACGGCGGACACATTGGCTCTGGTAGCCCGGATGAAATCCGGGGGCTTTGGCGCCGGCAACTCCGCTCCCGGATTGCATCCGGGCTACAAATACCGCGCGTTGCAAGCTGAGTAGGGTGGAAGACGCTTTTATCTTCCACCATCGCAGTTGGTGGATGGGTGAAGCGTCATCCACCCTACGGGACTGACAACCCCGCGGCTTGCAGCTGATAACTTGCAGCTTGCAGCTGCTTTTTTGGGCATACTAGGCGCGTCCTTGCCCCAGGTATCGCCCGTCCCATGTTCCGCGCCCTCGCCCTTATCTTTCTGACCTGCCTGCTCGCGCCGGCCTTTGCCGACGAGAAGGCCGATGCCCAACAGCAACTGGAAGCCGCGCGTGCCGATGTCGCCGAGCTGAAGAAACTGCTGGATAAACTGCAGCAGGAAAAATCCGGCGTGCAGAAGGCGCTGAAAACCACCGAAAGCGAACTGGGCGAGCTGGAAAACCAGGTCAAGGACCTGCAGCAGGAGCTCAAGCGGAGCGAAGAGGAAATCCAGCGCCTCGACCAGGAGAAAAAAAAACTCCAGGGCGCGCGCCTTGAACAGCAACGACTGATCGGCATCCAGGCCCGCGCCGCCTACCAGAGCGGCCGCCAGGAATATCTGAAGCTGCTGCTCAATCAGCAGAACCCGGAAAAATTCTCGCGCACCCTGACTTACTACGACTACCTCAGCGAAGCGCGGATGGCGCAGTTGGATACCTTCAACGAAACCTTGCGCCAGCTGGATAACATCGAACAGGAAATCGCCGCGCAACAAGAGCAGTTGCAGCATCAGAAAACTCAGCTCGACGAGCGCCACCAGCAATTGGCCGAGGTGCGCAAAGAGCGGCAATTGGCGCTGGCCAAGCTGAATAACGAATATTCCGCCCGCGACAAGAAACTCAAAGCCCGCCAGCAGGATCAGGCCCAGCTGGCCCAGGTGCTGAAAACCATCGAAGCGACCCTCGCCCGCCAGGCCCGCGAAGCCGAAGCCGCGCGCCAGCGTGCCTTGCTCGTCGCCCGCGAGCAGGCCAAACCCGGTGCCGCTAGCAATGCGACCAGCAGCGGCCCTCTGGTCAGCGCCGGGGCCAGTGTCGGTGGCCCGTTCGCCAAAGCCCGCGGCAAGTTACCCTGGCCGGTCGATGGCCGCCTGCTGGCAGCTTATGGAACCCCACGCGGGGGCGACGCTCGTACCAAATGGGACGGCGTGCTGATCGGCGCCTCCGCCGGCAGCCAGGTGCGCGCCGTGCACGGTGGCCGCGTGGTGTTCGCCGACTGGTTGCGCGGCGCCGGGCTTCTGGTCATCCTCGACCATGGCAACGGCTATCTGAGCCTTTACGGGCACAATCAAAGCCTGCTTAAAGACGCCGGCGACATGGTCGATGCCGGCGAGGCGATTGCCACCGTCGGTACCAGCGGTGGGCAAGAGATGCCGGCGCTGTATTTTGCGATTCGTCAGCAGGGCCGCCCCAGCGACCCCGCGCAATGGTGCCGCACGCAAGGATAAGCGGCGCACATACCTTTTCGGTTAGGAGCTCGTTCGTATGCCGCATTTGTCTCGCCTCACTTCTCTGGCCTTGGCTATCGCCCTGATCGGCAGCAGCGCGCTGACGTGGGCCGAAACGGCGCCCAGCACTGCGCCGCAGGCGCCACTGCCGCTCGATGAGCTGCGCACCTTCGCCGAGGTCATGGACCGCATCAAGGCCGCCTATGTCGAGCCGATCAGCGACAAGGTCCTGCTGGAGAACGCGATCAAGGGCATGCTCAGCAACCTCGACCCGCACTCCGCCTATCTAGAGCCCGAGGACTTCCGCGACCTGCAGGAAAGCACCAGCGGCGAGTTCGGCGGCCTGGGCATCGAAGTCGGCACCGAGGACGGTTTCATCAAGGTGATCTCGCCGATCGACGACACCCCGGCTTCGGCCGCGGGGATTCAGCCGGGCGACCTGATCGTCAAGATCGACGGCCAGCCGACCAAGGGTCTGTCGATGATCGAGGCCGTGGACAAGATGCGCGGCAAGGCCGGCAGCAAAATCGAACTCAGCCTGGTGCGCGAAGGCGGCAAGCCGTTCGATGTGGTGCTGACCCGCGCGGTGATCAAGGTCAGAAGCGTCAAGAGCCAACTGCTCGAAGACAATTACGGTTATGTGCGTGTCACCCAGTTCCAGGTCAATACCGGCGAAGAAGTCGGCAAGGCCCTGAACAAGCTGCGCAAGGACAACGGCAAGAAGCTGAGCGGTCTGGTGCTGGATTTGCGCAACAACCCAGGCGGGGTGTTGCAGGCGGCGGTCGAGGTTTCCGACCACTTCCTCAAGAAAGGCCTGATCGTTTACACCGAAGGACGCATCGCCAATTCCGAGCTGCGTTTCTCCGCCGACCCGGCCGATGCCAGCGAAGGCGTGCCTCTGGTGGTATTGATCAACGGCGGCAGCGCCTCGGCTTCGGAAATCGTCGCCGGCGCCCTGCAAGACCATAAACGCGGCGTGCTGATGGGCACCGACAGCTTCGGTAAAGGTTCGGTACAGACGGTATTGCCGCTGAACAACGACCGCGCGCTGAAACTCACCACCGCGCTCTATTTCACCCCCAACGGGCGCTCGATCCAGGCCCAGGGCATAGTCCCGGATATCGAAGTGGCGCGGGCCAAGCTGACCCGCGAGCAGGACGACGGCACGATCAAGGAAGCCGACCTGCTCGGCCATTTGAACAACGGCAACGGCGGCGCGGATAAACCGAGCGCAGGCAAAACCGCACGGCCGGAGCGCCCGCAGGACAACGACTATCAGTTGAGCCAGGCGCTGAATCTGCTCAAAGGCCTGAACGTTACCCGCGGCGGTTAAGAATAGCGACAGGGCAACCCTGTAACGGACCCTGCCACATGTTGCACGGAGATAAGCCGTAGCTCGGGTCGGGCGGCGCTCCGTTGAGGAGCGCAGCGACGAAGCCCAACGAGACATGCCGATGCCTGTTGGGCTTCGCTGCGCTCAGCGCCAACCTACCCATTGCATGCAACACCTAACGGGGACATAGCCAATAAAAAGGCTATGTCCCCGTTAGGTGTTGCAGTGTGTGGGCCGGATAAGCATTGTCTGGGTACGGCAATTCGTAGGGTGGGTTAGGCGCATGACCACGGGCTATCTGTCGATGCCCCTAAATCAGTTGCGCCGTAACCCACCAGCGGGGCCAGGCCGAAGACCGCTTGGTGGGTTACGTGGCGCACAGATATTGCAGTTGCTTCGCCATCCCGGTTCCGCGCCACTAACCTGCGCGGCCCGACCCACCCTACGAATTGCCGTACCCAGACAATGCTTATCCGGCCCACACACCGCAACACATAACGGATACATAGCCAATAAAAAGCCCGACTGCAGTCACCCTGCGGTCGGGCTTGTTTCCATCCGTTACAGAGTTATCCGTTACAGATAGTTGTTGGTCATCTCGTCGACGAAGCCCTCGGCGCGCAGTTCGTCCAGGGCTTTTTGCAGGCGCTGGATCACCTCGTCCGGGGTGTCCTTGTTCATTGCCAGGTAGAGTTCGGCATCGTTGAAGCGCAATACCGTATTGAGTCCGGTCACACCTTCCTGCTTAGCCAAGTAGCGGCCGACCGGATCGGTGGTCGCCCACAGGTCGATCTTGCCGCTGAGCAATTTCTTGATATTTTCCTGATCGCGCAGCGCGTTGATTGGCTTCAAACCCTGGCTTTCCAGGTGCTGGCTAACCGCGTCGTTCTTATAGGCACCAATCTGATACTTACCCGCTTCTTCCAAGCTGGCCACGCTAATGTTGTTGCCCGGCGCCGAGAGCAGCACCCAGCCAGTCTTGGCCAGCGGCCCGACCCATTTGAACAGAGGCTCACGCTCGGGGGTTCTGGTGGTGGAAAACAGGCCGTAGCTGGGCTTGTCCAGGGTCAGCTTGTACAGGCGATCCCAGGGAAAACGCAGGCTCAGGTTGTAGCCGATACCGGCCCGTTTGAACATCTCGCGCACGATCTCGGTGCTGATGCCATCGATACCGTCGTCGCGGGCGAAGTTCTTGTCGTCCACCGCCATATTGAACGGCGGGAAATTCTCCGTCAGCAACACCACCTTGTAGTAAGACGGTAATTCGGCCTGAGCCGCGAAGCTGCTGAATAGAAGCCCGAACACCAAACTGGATTTCAGAAATTTCAACATAGGTCATCCGCTCGCTTGTTGTTGTGATTATGGCTGGTGGCACTCCGCCCATTGCGTGTTCATTGAATCACCATCCATGACAGCGGCCAACCCAGGAGGCGGTACGCTGGTTTCGGTTCTACAGATAGCGCTTGGTCATCGTGTCAACAACACCCTCTGCGCGCATCTTGTCCAATTCACCTTGCAGCTTCCGTACCACCTCATCCGGCACTTGCTTGTTGAGCGCCAAATACAGTTCGGCGCTATCGAAACGCAGAATGGTTTTCAGCCCGGAAACACCTTCCTGCTTGGCCAGGTAACGCCCCGCCGGATCGCCGGTGGCCCACAGATCGATCTGCCCGGCCATCAGCTTGCTGGCATTGAGCTGATCGCGCAACGCAGTGATCGGCTGCAAGCCCTGTTCGACCAGGTGCTCGGCGATGGCATCGCCTTTGTAGGCACCGACCTTGTACTGCTTGGCCTCCTCCAGGCTGTTCAACACGATGTTGCTGTCGCTGCGAGCGAGTAGCACCCAGTCGTCCGGACCGATTGGACCGACCCACTTGAACAGCTCTTCACGCTCCGGCAGACGCGCCGCCACGAATACACCATAGCCCGGCTTTTCCAGCGCCAGCTTATAGATGCGCTCCCAAGGGAAACGCAGGGTCATGTGATAGTGAATACCGGCACGCTTGAACATCTCGCGGACGACATCCGCGGCGATGCCTTCGATCTTGTCTTCATGGGCGAAATTCTTGCCGTTGACCGCCATGTTGTAGGGCGGAAAATTCTCGGTCAGCAACACCATGCGGTAATTGGCAGTCACGTCGGCACGGGCGCTACCGGCCAACACCATAAGGGTGCCGGCCAACGCGAACAGCAAGCGTTTGCACATGTTGAGGTCTCTTTTTTGTGGTGGCAGGTCGCCGCAGCATACTCAGCCCGCCCGATTGCGCCAGACTTGGCCAGGGCAATGCGCCCTTGCCAGTCCACTGCAAGCACAGGAATGACGCATATCTGTATTTAAAACGGCCGAAGGCCGAGCGGAGGGCAAGGGTATCCCGGAGCGGCAGCGGATACTGCGGCCCCGTTCCCTGCTTCGGCCGGCAGAACGCCGGCCGCGGTGGTTCAGCGCACCACGATACCGCGGCTGGCCAGGTAGGCCTTGGCTTCCGGCACGGTGTATTCGCCGAAGTGGAAGATGCTCGCGGCCAATACCGCAGCGGCTTTGCCTTCGAGAATGCCGGCAGCCAGGTGTTCGAGATTGCCGACGCCGCCGGAAGCGATCACCGGAATCCCGACCGCTTCGCTGATCGCACGGGTAACGCCCAGGTCGTAACCGCTCTTCACGCCGTCCTGGTCCATGCTGGTCAGGAGGATTTCGCCGGCGCCAAGTTCTTCCATCTTTTTCGCCCAGAGCACGGCATCCAGGCCGGTGGGTTTGCGCCCGCCATGGGTGAAGATTTCCCAGCGCGGCGCTTCGCCGGGGCCGGATACGCGCTTGGCGTCGATGGCCACGACTATGCACTGCGCGCCGAAGCGCGAAGCGGCCTCGCCGACGAACTCGGGGGTGAACACCGCGGCGGTGTTGATCGAGACCTTGTCGGCACCGGCATTCAGCAAGTTGCGGATGTCCTGCACGGTGCGCACGCCGCCGCCCACGGTCAGCGGAATGAACACTTGGCTGGCCATGCGCTCGACCGTATGCAGCGTGGTGTCGCGGCCGTCGACGCTGGCGGTGATATCGAGAAAAGTAATCTCGTCGGCACCCTGCTCGTCGTAACGGCGGGCGATTTCCACCGGGTCGCCGGCATCGCGGATGTTCTCGAACTGCACGCCCTTGACCACGCGGCCGTTGTCCACGTCGAGGCAGGGGATGATGCGTTTGGCGAGGGCCATGGCAATCTCTCTCGTAGGGTGCGCCGCGCGCACCGAAAACCGTCACGGGTGCGCCTGGCGCACCCTACCTCAGCTGTTTGCGGCTGGTTTATTCGTCTTTGAACTTCAGGTCGCACAGCGCCTGGGCTTCCGCCACGTCCAGGGTGCCTTCGTAGATCGCCCGCCCGGTGATAGCGCCGATAATGCCCGGCGTGTTGGTGTCCAGCAGCGCCTGGATATCGCCGATATTGTGGATGCCGCCGGAGGCGATCACCGGAATCCGCGTGGCGTTGGCCAGGGCCACGGTGTAAGGGATGTTGCAGCCCTGCATCATGCCGTCTTTGGCGATATCGGTATAAACGATGGCGGACACACCGTCGGCTTCGAAGCGCTTGGCCAGGTCGATCGCCTGCACCGAGCTGACTTCGGCCCAGCCGTCGGTGGCGACGAAACCGTCTTTGGCATCCAGACCGACGATCACCTTACCGGGGAACGCCTTGCAGGCTTCGGCGACGAATTCCGGTTGCTTGACCGCCTTGGTGCCGATGATCACATAGCTGACCCCGGCCTTGACGTAATGCTCGATGGTTTCCAGCGAGCGGATGCCGCCACCGATCTGGATCGGCAGGTTCGGATAGCACTTGGCGATCGCGGTGACCACTTCGCCGTTGACCGGCTGACCTTCGAAGGCGCCGTTGAGGTCGACCAGGTGCAGGCGGCGACAGCCACCTTCGACCCATTTGGCGGCCATGCTCACCGGATCGTCGGAAAACACCGTGGAATCGTCCATACGGCCCTGGCGCAAGCGCACGCAGGCACCGTCTTTAAGATCGATAGCGGGGATAATCAGCATGTCTTTTTTCCTAACGTCAAAAAGAGCGGCAAGCTGCAAGCCTCAAGCTGCAAGCACGCACGCATCAAACTTGTGGCTTGCCGCTTGAAGCTTGCGGCTCACCAACGCCCATCCCAGGCGGCGAAGTTCTGCAGCAATTGCAGGCCGTGGGTATGGCTTTTCTCCGGGTGGAACTGCACGGCGAAGCGCGAACCGTCAGCCAGCGCCGCGGCGAAGTCCTTGCCGTAATGACCGCGCCCGACCACCTGCTGCGGCTTGCCGGCCTCGATGTAATAACTGTGCACAAAGTAGAAGCGCGCCAAGTCGGGGATATTGTGCCAAAGCGGATGCGCCACGCTTTGCTGCACCTCGTTCCAGCCCATATGCGGCACCTTCAGCGGCTCACCGTCTTCGACCATGCCCTTGCCGAAAAAACGCACCTGGCCGGGAAACAGGCCGATGCAGTCGACGCCGTCGTTCTCTTCGCTGCGCTCGAGCAAGGCCTGCATGCCGACGCAAATGCCGAGAAACGGCCGATCCTGGCTGACTTCGCGGACCAGCTCATCGAAGCCCAGGCGCTTGATTTCAGCCATACAATCGCGAATCGCGCCGACCCCGGGAAACACCACGCGGTCCGCCTCGCGAATCACCTGGGCGTCGCTGGTCACCAGCACCTTGCCGGCGCCGACGTGTTCGAGGGCCTTGGCCACCGAGTGCAGGTTACCCATGCCGTAGTCGATCACTGCAACCGTTTGCATCAGAGGCAACCCTTGGTCGACGGCATCTGCCCGGCCATGCGCGGGTCCAGCTCGATGGCCATGCGCAGTGCGCGGCCGAAGGCCTTGAACACCGTCTCAATCTGATGATGGGTGTTGGTGCCGCGCAGGTTATCGATATGCAGGCTGACCAGGGCGTGGTTGACGAAGCCCTGGAAGAACTCCTGGAACAGATCGACATCGAAGCCGCCGACCACTGCACGGGTAAAAGGCACATGCATCTGCAGGCCGGGACGCCCGGAGAAGTCGATCACCACGCGCGACAGCGCTTCGTCCAGCGGCACATAGGAATGGCCGTAGCGGGTCATGCCTTTCTTGTCGCCGATGGCCTTGGTGAACGCCTGGCCGAGGGTGATACCGACGTCTTCCACGGTGTGGTGGTCGTCGATATGCAGGTCGCCCTTGCACTCGATATCCAGGTCGATCAGGCCATGGCGGGCGATCTGGTCGAGCATGTGCTCGAGAAAGGGCACGCCGATATCGAACTTGGCCTTGCCGGTGCCATCCAGATTGATCGAGACCTTGATCTGGGTCTCCAGGGTGTTGCGCTCGACGAATGCCGTACGTTCGGCCATCACCAGCTCCAGAAATTACTCGCGAAAAAGGCTGTCATTATAGGCGGGCCTACCCCTGGGCGGCTACCGGCGCCGTGCGCATGGATGGACTATCCGCTAAGCCTTTGCCGCGGGCCGGCGCAAATCCACAGACCGCCGCCGCCCGACACCCTGGCTTGTTATGCTCCCAGGCCAATATCGACTTATCGATCGAGCTCACCCGGAAACACCATGGACAGCATCGACACCCTGATCATCGGCGCCGGCGCCCTTGGCCTGGCCTGCGCCGCGAGCCTGGCGCGCCCCGGGCGCAGCACCCTGATAGTCGAGGCGGAAAGCCTGATCGGCAACCACACCTCCAGCCGCAATTCGGAAGTGATCCATGCCGGTATCTACTACGCGCCCGGCTCGTTGAAGGCCGAGTTGTGCCTGGAGGGCCGCGAGCGCCTGTATGCCTGGTGCCGCGAGCATCGGGTGGCGCATCGGCGGATCGGCAAATTACTGGTGGCGGTCAGCACGGCCGAGCTCGGCAAACTCGACGCCCTGCTGAGCAATGCCGAGGCGTGCGGCGTGCATGATTTGCAACCGATCGAGCAGGCGCGACTCGCCGAACTCGAACCCGCGGTGCGCGGGGTCGCCGCCCTGCTCTCCCCCAGCACCGGAATCATCGACAGCCACGCTTACCTGCAATCGCTGCTGGCCGCCGCCGAGAACCAGGGCGCGCAGCTTGTGCTAAAGACGCGCGTCGAGCGCCTGGAACCGAGCGCCGACGGCTGGATCGCCAGCGGCATCAGCAGCGGCGAGCCGTTCCAGCTCAGGGCCGAGCGGGTGATCAATGCCGGCGGCCTGTTCGCCCAGCAGCTGGCGCAATGCACCGAGGGCCTGGCCAGCGAACATATCCCGCCGTTGCACCTGTGCCGGGGCCACTACTTCAGTTACAGCGGCCGCACGCCCTTCCAACACCTGATTTATCCAATGCCCGAAGCCAATACCGCCGGCCTCGGCGTCCACGCCACCCTGGACCTCGGTGGCCAGCTGCGCTTCGGACCGGATACCGAATACCTCGAGCGCGTCGATTACCGGCTCGACGAGGGCCTGCGCGAACCCTTCGCCCGCGCCATCCGCCGCTACTTCCCGAGCCTCGACAGCACACGCCTGCTACCGGGCTACAGCGGTATCCGACCGAAACTCTCGGGCCCCGGGGAACCGGCTGCCGACTTCCACATCCAAACGGCCGAGGATCACGGCCTGCCCGGCCTGATCAATCTGTTCGGTATCGAATCGCCCGGGTTGACGGCCAGTCTGGCGATTGCCGAGCGCGTGGCCCATTTACATGATCTGTAAAGACGGTCGGCGCTATACTCGGCGACTTATTTAAGTTATCCAAAACAAGGACTCGCACATGAAAGCGCTCGGCAAAATCCTGGGTCTGGTGTTCCTCGGGCTGTTGCTGATCATAGTGGCGCTGGGCTTCGCCCTGACCCACCTGTTCGATCCCAACGACTATAAAGACGAAATCCGCCAACTGGCCCGCGACAAGGCCAACCTGGAATTGACCCTCAAAGGCGATATCGGCTGGAGCCTGTTCCCCTGGCTCGGCCTGGAACTGACCGACGCCACCCTGGCCAGCGCCAGCACGCCCGATAAGCCGTTCGCCGATCTTCGCCTGCTCGGCCTGTCGGTACGGGTGCTGCCGCTGCTGCGCAAAGAAGTGCAGATGAGCGATATCCGCATCGACGGCCTCAACCTCAACCTGCAGCGCGACGAAAAAGGCCGCAGCAACTGGGAAGACCTCGGCCGCCCGGCGCAAGCCGCCGGCGAGCAGCCGCCCGCCAGTGCCGATGCGTCGGCGACCACGCCCGACAGCGCACCCGCCAGCCCCGTTAGCAAACCGCAGCCGATGAAGCTGGATATCGACAGTCTGATCGTCAACAGCGCGCGCATCGACTACCACGACGCGCAGAAAGGCCAGCAATTCAGCGCCGAAAGCATTCAACTGACCACCGGCGCCATCCGCGAAGGCAGCAATATCCCGCTCAAGCTCAGCGCCTTCTTCGGCACCAACCAGCCAGTACTGCGCGCGCGCAGCGAGCTACAGGGCGAGCTGCGTTTCGACCGCGTGCTCAAGCGCTATCAATTGGAAGACGCCAAGCTGTCCGGGGAAATCTCCGGCGAACCTTTCGACGGCCAGACCCTCACCTACTCGGCGCAAGGCCAACTGCTGGTCGATCTGGCCGCCCAGGTCGCCGAGTGGAACAGCCTGAAGCTCTCCGGCAACCAGTTGCGCGCCATCGGCGAACTGAAAGTGCGCGACTTGGGCACGGAACCCAAACTCAGCGGCGGCCTGTCCATCGCCCCGCTCAACCTGCGTCAATTCCTCGCCACCATCGGCCAGAAGCTGCCGCCGATGAGCGACGAGACCACCCTCGGCCAATTCGAACTGGTCACCCGGCTCAGCGGCAACGCGAACAGCCTGAGCTTCGAAGACCTCAAGCTGAAACTCGACGACAGCAGCTTTACCGGGCAGGTCGCCATTGCCGACTTCGCCAAGCAAGCCCTGCGCGTGCAACTGCAAGGCGACCAACTCGACCTCGACCGTTATCTGCCCGCACCGACCCAGGCCGGAAAAGACGCCACTAGCGCGCGCACCGCCGAGGTCAAGGAAAGTGTCGCCAACGCCGGGCAAAGCGGCACCACGCCACTGCCCGACGCGCCGACCCAGCAAGCCTGGAGCGCCGAGCCGGTGCTGCCGATCGACCTGCTGCGCAAGCTCGACCTGCAACTGACGCTGAGCCTTGGCCAACTGACCGCCAATAAGCAGGCGATCGACAGTTTCAAACTCCGCGCGAAAAGCAGTGCCGGCCTGCTGACCCTGGAAGAAGTACGTGGCAACCTCGGCGGCGGCAACTTCGATGCCACCGCGAGCATCGACGTGCGCCCAGCCATCCCGCTGCTCAAAGTGCAGAAAAACCTCAACCGGATCGCCGTCGAACCCTTCCTGAAAAAGCCCGACCAACCCTCGCCGCTCAAAGGCAAGCTGGACCTCAAGGCTAACCTGAGCACCAGCGGCAACAGCCAGAAAGCCTGGATCGAAGGCCTTAACGGGGTTATCGGCTTCGCCCTGAAAGACGGCGTACTGGTCGACGCCAACCTCGAACAGCAACTGTGCCGCGGCATCGCCACCCTCAACCGCAAGGCCCTGACCAGCGACCCGCGCGGCAAGGACACACCCTTCGAGACCCTGCAAGGCAACCTCAAGGTGACCAATGGCGTGGCGCACAACCCCGACCTGCGGGCGAGCATTCCCGGCCTCGCGGTCAGCGGCAACGGCGATGTCGACCTGCGCGTGCTGAGCCTCGACTACCGTGTCGGCATCACCCTGCTCGGCGACCAGAGCGAAATGCCCGACCCGGCCTGCCAGGTCAACGAGCGCTATGTCGGCATCGAGTGGCCGCTGCGCTGCCGCGGCCCACTGGAAATGGGCGGTAAGGCCTGCCGCCTGGACCAGGACGGTATGGGCAAGGTCGCCGCCAAATTGGCCGGCACCAAGCTCACCGAAAAGCTCGAAGAAAAATTCGGCGACAAGGTCAGCCCTGAACTCAAAGACGCGCTCAAGGGCCTGTTCAACCGATGAGCCCCGAGCAGTTTTCCGCCGCGGTGCTCGACTGGTACGACCGCCACGGGCGCAAGGACCTGCCCTGGCAGCAGGACATCACGCCGTACCGGGTCTGGGTTTCGGAAATCATGCTGCAACAGACCCAGGTCAGCACCGTGCTCGGCTATTTCGACCGTTTTATGACGGCCCTGCCAAGCGTACAGGCGCTAGCTGAGGCGCCTGAAGACGAAGTGCTGCATCTGTGGACCGGCCTGGGTTACTACACCCGCGCGCGCAACCTGCAGAAGACCGCGCAGATCGTCATGGCCGAATACGGCGGCGAATTCCCCCGCGATGTCGAAGCGCTCACCGCGTTGCCCGGCATCGGCCGCTCCACCGCCGGCGCAATCGCCAGCCTGAGCATGGGCCTACGCGCACCGATCCTCGATGGCAATGTCAAACGCGTGCTGGCGCGCTACGTGGCCCAGGAAGGCTATCCGGGCGAGCCGAAAGTCGCCAAACAGCTCTGGGACATCGCCGAGCGCTTCACCCCGCACGCGCGGGTGAACAACTACACCCAGGCGATGATGGACCTCGGCGCCACCCTCTGCACCCGCAGCAAACCCAGCTGCCTGCTCTGCCCGCTCAGACAGGGGTGCCAGGCGCACCTGCTCGGCCTGGAGATCCGCTACCCGATCGCCAAGCCGCGCAAAGCGCTGCCGCAAAAACGCACGCTGATGCCGATCCTCGCCAGCCACGCGGGCGAAGTACTGCTCTACCGGCGCCCCTCCAGCGGCCTCTGGGGCGGACTCTGGAGCCTGCCGGAACTGGACGACCTGGACGGCCTGGAACCGCTCGCCAACCGCCATACATTGGAGCTGGGCGCGCGCCATGAACTGGCCGGGCTGACCCATACCTTCAGCCACTTCCAACTGGCCATCGAACCCTGGCTGATCCAGGTCGAGGCCGCGCCGAGCAGCGTGGCCGAGGCCGACTGGCTCTGGTATAACCTCGCCACCCCGCCGCGCCTGGGCCTCGCCGCCCCGGTGAAGAAACTGCTGAAGCGCGCGGCCGACGCCCTGAATGCTCGACCGAACGCAGGAGAAACCCCATGACCCGCACCGTACTCTGCCGCAAACACAAACAGGAACTGCCCGGCCTCGACCGCCCGCCCTACCCCGGCGCCAAAGGCGAAGACATCTACAACAACGTCTCCAAGCAAGCCTGGGACGAATGGCAGAAACACCAGACCCTGCTGATCAACGAACGCCGCCTGAACATGATGAACGCCGAGGACCGCAAATTCCTCCAGACCGAGATGGACAAATTCCTCTCCGGCGAGGAATACGCCCAGGCCGAAGGCTACGTGCCGCCGAGCGAGTGAGCCAATGCCGGGAGGGGCCGGACGGCGCTCCGCTTCAGCCGCGGCAAGTTCGCCGCTAAAGCGCCTCCCACGTTCGTAGCCCGAATAAACCTAGGCGCAATCCGGGAGCGATATTCGATCCAACAACGCTCCCGGATTTCATCCGGGCTACAGGTCAGCACCGCCCCAATTTCCCCTGCTTGAACCTAAACACCCGTAATCGCTAAATATTTTCCAACTCGCGCTTGACACCTACCCTTCAAATCCGTCTAATAGCGCCCCGTTGCCCAGGTAGCTCAGTCGGTAGAGCAGGGGATTGAAAATCCCCGTGTCGGCGGTTCGATTCCGTCCCTGGGCACCACTAATACCGAAAAGCCCGCCCTTACCGGCGGGCTTTTTTTTACGTCGAATAAACCCTATTCGACAAGGCGCGAAGGCATGGCCAGGCCAACGGCTGTTCGCCACCGCCCTCGCCATCGGCAATGGCGAAGCCAGCGATTGTCGCGTCGCGGGCGCAATATTGCGTCAGCGCGACAAGCAACTTCCGCGAGGCGACAACCCTGACCAGACAAGCCATACGCTCGTACCAAACGGCTTGGCGGTCACTGAAACGCTATGCTAGCTTGGCGCCACACCAGCACAGCCTGAGCGCATTCGAATAAGAGGAAAACATCCCATGGCCGAGGCTACGCCCGCGCTGGAAATTCGCGATTTGCATAAACGCTACGGCGATCTCGAGGTGCTCAAAGGCATCTCCCTTACCGCGCGCGACGGCGATGTCATTTCCATCCTCGGTTCTTCCGGCTCCGGCAAATCGACCTTCCTACGTTGCATCAACCTGCTGGAGAACCCGCACAAGGGGCAGATCGTCGTCGCCGGCGAAGAGCTCAAGCTGAAGCCCGCGAAGAACGGCGAACTGGTGGCCGCCGACGGCAAACAGATCAACCGTTTGCGCAGCGAGCTGGGTTTCGTTTTTCAGAATTTCAATCTATGGCCGCACATGAGCGTGCTCGATAACATCATCGAGGCGCCGCGCCGCGTGCTCGGTTTGAGCAAAGCCGAGGCCATCGAACGTGCCGAGGCGCTGTTGGCCAAGGTCGGCATCGGCGACAAGCGCCACGTCTATCCCAACCAGTTGTCCGGCGGCCAGCAACAGCGCGCGGCGATCGCCCGCACCCTGTGCATGGAGCCCAAGGTGATCCTGTTCGACGAGCCGACTTCGGCTCTCGACCCGGAGATGGTACAAGAAGTGCTTAATGTCATCCGCGCGCTCGCCGAGGAAGGCCGCACCATGCTGCTGGTCACCCACGAGATGGGCTTCGCCCGTCAGGTTTCCAGCGAAGTGGTGTTTCTCCACCAAGGCTTGATCGAGGAACAAGGCTCGCCCGAGCAGGTGTTCGACAACCCGAGCTCGGCGCGCTGCAAACAATTCATGTCCAGCAATCACTAAACACGGAGCAACAACGCATGCAGAGCTATAAGAAGATCCTGCTGGCCGCTGCCGCCACCTTGGCATTCGGCACCAGCGCCGTCGCTGCTGACAAACTCAAACTCGGCACCGAGGGCGCCTACCCACCGTTCAACCTGATCGACGCCAACGGCCAGGTCGGCGGCTTCGACGTGGAAATCGGCCAGGCCCTGTGCGCCAAGATGCAGGCCGAATGCGAAGTGGTCACCTCCGACTGGGACGGCATCATCCCGGCCCTCAACGCGAAGAAGTTCGACTTCCTGATCGCCTCGATGTCGATCACCGAAGAACGCCAGGCGGCCGTCGACTTCACCGAGCCCTACTACACCAACAAGCTGCAGTTCATCGCCCCCAAAGGCGCGGACTTCAAGACCGATAAAGCCAGCCTCAAAGGCAAGGTCATCGGTGCCCAACGCGCGACCATCGCCGGCACCTGGCTGGAAGACAACCTGGATGGCGTGGTCGATATCAAGCTCTACGACACCCAGGAAAACGCCTACCTCGACCTGTCCTCGGGCCGCCTCGATGGCGTGCTGGCCGATAGCTTCGTCAACTGGGAATGGCTGAAGAGCGACGCCGGCAAAGACTTCGAATTCAAGGGCGAGCCGGTGTTCGACAACGACAAGATCGGCATCGCCGTACGCAAGGGCGATCCACTGCGCGAGAAGCTGAACGCCGCACTGAAAGAAATCGTCGCCGACGGTACCTACAAGAAGATCAACGACAAGTACTTCCCCTTCAGCATCTACTAAGCAGCCGGCACTGCGTCGCCCCTCGGGCGGCGCAGGCTTCTGAGCGCCCCTCATGACTTTCGACCTCTACGGATTCGGCCCGGCCCTGGCCGCGGGCACCTTGATGACCATCAAGCTGGCGCTTAGCGCGCTCTCGCTGGGTCTGGTGCTCGGCCTGCTCGGAGCTTTGGCGAAAACCTCGCCGTACAAGCCGCTGCAATGGCTGGGCGGCACTTACTCGACCATCGTGCGTGGCGTCCCCGAGCTGCTTTGGGTGTTGCTGATCTATTTCGGCACCGTGCAATTGATGCGCAACCTGGCCGACTTGCTGGGCATCGAAAGCCTTGAACTGAGCGCGTTCGCCGCCGGCACCATCGCCCTGGGTCTCTGCTTCGGCGCTTACGCGACCGAGGTGTTCCGCGGCGCCATCCTGGCCATTCCCAAGGGCCACCGCGAAGCCGGCCAAGCCCTGGGCCTGTCCAAAATACGAATTTTTTGGCGACTGATACTGCCGCAAATGTGGCGCATCGCCCTGCCCGGTTTGGGCAACCTGTTCATGATTCTGATGAAGGACACCGCGCTGGTCTCGGTGATCGGCCTGGAAGAAATCATGCGCCGCTCGCAAATCGCCGTGACCTCGAGCAAAGAGCCCTTCACCTTCTTCCTGGTGGCGGCCTTTATCTACCTGGGCCTGACCGTGCTCGCCATGATCGGCCTGTATTTCCTCGAGAAGCGCGCCAGCCGTGGTTTCATCAGGAGCACGACATGAACTGGGAAATCATTATCAAGTGGCTGCCGCGCCTGGCCGAAGGCGCGCTGCTGACCCTGGAGCTGGTGGCCATCGCCGTGGTCGCCGGCTTGATTCTGGCGCTTCCCATGGGCATCGCCCGCGCCTCCAAGCATTGGTACGTGCGCGCACTGCCTTACGGCTACATCTTCTTTTTCCGTGGCACTCCGCTGCTGGTGCAATTGTTTCTGGTCTATTACGGCCTGGCGCAGTTCGACGCGGTACGCGAGGGGCCGCTGTGGCCTTACCTGCGCTCGCCTTACTGGTGCGCCATCATCACCATGACCCTGCACACCGCAGCCTATATCGCCGAGATTCTGCGGGGCGCGATTCAGGCCGTGCCCCAGGGCGAGGTCGAAGCCGCGCGCGCGCTGGGCATGTCGCGGGCGCAGACCATGTTCTACATCGTCCTGCCGCGCGCCGCGCGTATCGGCCTGCCGGCCTACAGCAACGAAGTGATCCTGATGCTCAAGGCCAGCTCCCTGGCCAGTACCGTCACCTTGCTGGAGCTGACCGGCATGGCGCGCACCATCATCGCGCGCACCTATTTGCCGGTGGAGATATTCTTCGCCGCCGGGATGTTCTATCTGCTGATAGCGTTCATCCTGGTACGCGGCTTCAAGCTGCTGGAACGCTGGCTCAGGGTCGACGCCTGCCAGGGCCGTTAGCAACCGCGGCGCTCGCCGGCGGCCCCAAGGCAGCTGGCGAGCCCATAACGCCGCCTGCCCACCGCAGACCGGCGACGATATACTCAGGCCTCGCTCTCATCGCCCCCATCAACCATGTCCATGCCCGACACCCTTAGCGGCCCGCAATTGCTCGCACGCTTCGAAGCGCTCGACGCCTTGCTCCTGGAACATCAGCAGCTCTGGCGGCCACGACCCTTCACCCAGCGGCAACTGCCGTGGGAAGCCGAGCACCCGCAACTGTCGACCTGGCTGCGCGGGCGCTCCCTGGCCGAAGCCGAAGCCGTGCACAATCAGCCCGAACTGCTCCAGGCGCCCTGGCCTTATAGCGAGTTGGCAGCGCAAACCGCCGAACTGAGCGCCGTCGGCGAACTACCGCAAAGCGCATTGGCGAAGCGACCCACGCGCCTCAATGCCGGCGTGCCGGGGCGTAAATGGCAACAGATAGAGGCCTTCGCCAGTTGCCTGCAATTCGCCCGGCAACCGCACCATTGGCTCGACTGGTGCGCCGGCAAAGGTCACCTGGGACGCCTGCTGGCGCACGACGGCGGCGCGCTGACCTGCCTGGAACACGACGGCGACCTGATCGAGGCCGGCCAGCGCTTAAGCGAACGCACGGGCCTGAACGCCGCGCACATACAGCAGGATGTAATGGCCGACAGCGCTGCGGCGCAGCTGCTCAGCGAACACACCCCGATCGCCCTGCACGCCTGCGGCGACCTACATGTACGCCTGCTGCAACTGGCCAGCCAGAGGGGCTGCCAACAACTGGCCGTGGCGCCCTGCTGCTATAACCGCATCGGCACGCCGAGCTACCAGGCGCTCTCCGAAACCGCAAAAGCCTCGACATTGCAGCTGTCGCTCGACGATCTCGGCTTGCCGCTTAGCGAAACCGTCACCGCCGGCGCCCGCGTGCGCCGCCAGCGCGACCAGTCGATGGCCTGGCGCCTGGCATTCGACCTGCTGCAACGACAACTGCGCGGCATCGACGACTACCTGCCCACCCCTTCGCTGGCGCCCACCTGGCTCAACGCCAACCTCGCCGACTACTGCCGCCATCTGGCAGCCCTCAAACAACTGCCCGCCCCAGGAGCCCAGGATTGGCACGCGCTCGAAAGCCAAGGCTGGCAACGCCTGGCCGAAGTGCGCAATCTGGAGCTGGTGCGCAGCCTGTTTCGCCGCCCATTGGAACTCTGGCTGCTGCTCGACCGCGCGCTCTACCTGCAAGAGCAGGGATATAGCGTGCACCTGGGCCTCTTCTGCCCCAGCCAACTCACCCCACGCAACCTGTTATTGCTCGCCGAACGCCCGTAAACCGCCCGAAAATCTGTGGATAACTTTGTTGATAGATTTCTGGAAAGCCCAGGCAAAGCTGCCTCCGCATGCCGGCAAAACAGCCACTGGCTTTTTAACCAGTCAATAAATATCAAGCAGAACAGCCACTTATAAAATTACGTGACGAACCGCACATTTCCAAAACCAGCGCCGAGCGGCAACCATCGACTTGTGCATAAGGATTTCGCTGCTGATAGCCCAAGCAGCGCAGAACTATGCCCGGATGGCTTTACTCGAGCCTCCGAATGGATATAATGGCCGCCCTCAAATGCCGGTATAGCTCAGCTGGTAGAGCAACTGACTTGTAATCAGTAGGTCCCGGGTTCGACTCCTGGTGCCGGCACCATTTGAAGTTCCAGAGAAGGCCAACAAATTCTCTGTAACCCCCGAAAAACCTGCCTTCTGGCAGGTTTTTTCGTTTTGCCGTTCCGTCGTTTTCCGGACCCCATTCATATAACGAAGCAATTGCCCGACTACCCGCCCTTATCCACAGTTCAAGACCACCAAAGAACCTGCCTTGTCTAGCGCTGGAATGTCGATACGTCGTCCGCCTCCGGCTGCGCCCTCAAGTCATCAGCGTCGCACCTCCAGGATCAGATTGAAGGGCGTCTCGGTCGCGCGCCGAGTGTGGGTGAAGCCCGCCTTGTGAAATACCTCTGCCAGGCGCGCCTGCCCCGCCTGAGCGCCGAGAACGAGATGCCCGCCATCGGAGATGGCATGGGCGCAGCAAATCGTGGTCGAGGCGGCGTAATACAACCGCGCCACGGGCGAAATGTTGTCCTCGACACGGTCGTTGGCGAAGGGCTCGACGAGCATTACAGTGCCATCGGATGCAAGGGCGCTGGCCGCGTGCCGGGCGACGGCATCCGGGTCGCCCATATCGTGCAGGGCATCGAAGAAGCAGATGAGCCCGTAGTTCTTGCCGGGGTAGTCCGCGGCCCGTGACACCTCGAAGGTGACCCGCTTGCCCAGGCCGGCCTCGTCGGCGAGACGCCGCGCCTCCGTAATCGAAGCCGCGTGCGTGTCGAAGCCGTGAAAGCGGGAGCGCGGAAAGGCCTCGGCCATCAGCAGCGTCGAGTGGCCATGACCGCAGCCGATGTCGGCCACGTCGATGCCGGCTTCGAGTCGTTGCACCATGCCGTCGAGCGCCGGCAGCCACTCCTGCACGAGACTGCCGCGATAGCCGTTGCGGAAGAACGCCGCCGAGCCGCAGGAGAGGCGGCTGTCGTGCTCGCCCCAAGGCACGCCTTGGCCGGTGCGAAATGCCTCGATAGCTTTTGCCTCGTCGAACCACATCGAGGCCGGCACGTTCCACGCATGGGGGATGTACACCGGGCTGTTTTCGTCGGCCAGCACCACTGCCTGCTCGGCAGAGAGTTCGTAGGTTTGGCTGACGGCGTGATAGTCGACGTAGCCGCCCGCAGCCTGCGAATTCAGCCATTCACTCACGTAGCGCTCGGCGCAGCCGGCTCGCACCGCCAGTTCCTTCGCGCTGATCGGGCCTGCGCCCGCCATGGCCTTGTAGAGCCCGAGCTTGCTGCCTAGGCTGACCATCACGCCGCCGTAGCCTGCGGACAGGTCGCCGATAGCGCGCGTGAAAAAATCATTCAGCTTCGTTTGATCGATGACGGCTGTGTTCATGGCCTTTGACTCCTTCGTGCGGTTGATGGGTTACGAACAACGTACACAGGATTGCAAGGGCGCCTGTTAGACTCCAGAGCCGTAATCGCCTTGAATCGGTTCATTTGTGCCACGCCGTGGCGCGTGACTCTGCAGAGGGTAAGCCGCCATGGCCAGATCATTGTCCTCCGCCGGCCCCACCCCGCGACATGTGAGTCTGGTCGCGCTGCCCGATGCGGTAATCTCCACGCTGACCGGCATCTTCGATGTCATGAATGCGTTCGCGCTCATGGACATATTCGGGGCGAGCGAAGGCGCGCGTGGACCCTTTCACATCGAGATCGTGGGCGAGGCGGTGGGTTCTCTCGATCTGGCCAGCGGTATGCCGATCCATGTGCAGCGTGCTGTCGCCGATATCGAAACCACGGATATCGTGATCGTTCCTTCGGTGCTACTGCGCCCCGGTGGCTGGGAAAAGGGGCGTTATCCAGAACTGGTTGAGTGGGTCCGCTCGATGCATAAGCGCGGTGCGGTACTTTGCTCGGCTTGCTCGGGGATCTTTCTGCTGGCTGAGACAGGGCTGTTCGATGGTAAGGATGCGACGCTGCACTTTGGCTACGCGCGCCCATTCGCGGCCGCCTATCCAGACGTGCCAATTCATCCGGAACGTGTGCTGGTCATTTCCGGCCTACGCGAAGAACTGGTGTGTTCAGGCGCATCGACGACCTGGCACGACCTGGTGCTTTATTTGATTGCGCGCTATGCCGGCGCGACCGCCGCACAGGAGGTCGCACGCATGTTCGCGCTGCAGTGGCATCAGGATGGGCTTACGCCGTACATCGTTTTCGAGGGCAGAAGCGACCACGGCGACGCCGAGATCCAGGCCGCGCAGCGTTGGCTGGACACGCACTTCTCCGTCGCCAACCCGCTGGAGCAAATGATCGAGCACTCGCGGCTTGCCGAGCGCACCTTCAAGCGGCGCTTTACCCGCGCCACCGGCCTAACGCCGATCGAGTACGTCCAGCGCCTGCGGGTCGAGGATGGCAAGCGCAGGCTGGAGCGCACAGAAACCAGCATCGACGAGATCAGTTGGCAGGTCGGCTACGAGGATCCGGCTTTCTTCCGGCGCCTGTTCAAGCGCAGGACTGGAATGACCCCGGGGGCCTATCGCAAGCGCTTTCGCATCCCGGATTTCGTCCGCGTTTAGCCCTCCCCTTTCTGCGGCATTCCCCAAACAGCAGCTGGGCTTGGCGACCCACTTCCGGTGAACGCCGATCTCCGGGGGGCCTAACCACGATCTTTACATTTCCACGCACGTTGGCGTCTGAACGCGCCCAAACCAGCAACCCATCCGATAAAAACCGCGAATGTCTTCGATTGCGTTGCCTTCCGTCGGAATCAATTAATTTCCACACATTCTAGGGGTCGTTACCTGACAATAAATAAAGCGAGCGTCTCCCATGTCGCGTGCTTCACTCCCCTCCGGCGCCTATCCCGCCGTGACATCGGCCATCGCCAGCAAGCCGCGTGATGCCGCGCGAACGCTCCTGACCTATGGCAAAGGAAGGCTCGATCAAAGCCACGCAGGTGCCTTAGCGGGCCACCCCGGTTCTGGTGCGCTTACCGGAATCGTCCGAACTCATCGACATCGACTCAAGACGAGCACTGACCCCCCTCGATGGTCGCTACGCCTGTGCGTAAGCGCCAACGCGCTTCGCTTGCCTGTTGCGACGCATTCGGCTTCAAGCGCTGCCGACGAGTGGTTCCAGAACTCGACTACATCCGGCCAGCCCCGCTTGCAGAAGAGACGAGAAGCAGGAGCGTGCGCCGTAAAAATAGACGCTCAGTGGGAATCCCTGCCTGGCGGGAATCGTATTAGAAGAGCAGAGGATTGCACGGCATCGAAAACCTAATACTTACAAGAGAAATATTGAGGGTGGATACATGAAAAAGGGATTCTTAGCAGCCGCTACCGGGGCGGCTTTTATTTACTGCTCCGGCCTGGCGCATGCATCAGATCCAGGCCTGAAGGAGTGGGTGCCTGTCGCCCCGACGAGGGTTGCCAGCGAATGCGGCCTGGACCCGGAGTTGCTCAAGGAAGCCGACAAAAGAATGGGTAACAACCCCTATGCGGTCGTGCGGTATGGGAAGTTGTGTCATGAATATCGCAATACGACCGGCGTCTATCATGTCGCGTCGATCACCAAGCTTGCGGCCAGCCTGACCGTTGGCATCGCCACCACCAAGACCCGACTCTCCGACGAATCGCCGGTGACCGAGTATCTGAACTGGTGGGAGCTGCATAGCATTAACCCCCAGGCAAAGGTCGCGCACATCCTGGCGATGACGTCCACCAAGCGCGAT
The DNA here is from genome assembly GCF_946885885.1 of uncultured Pseudomonas sp. Next base: position 77,486 of record NZ_CAMPHN010000002.1, on the reverse strand, counting down.
CTGTCATGGGGGGAGAAAGGCAACTGGTACTACGATGCCTTCGGCTGGCGCGAAATCGACAAGCTGATCCCGATCGTCAGGCGCGCGCTGGCACGGGAACCGAAAGCCTTCCCGGGCGTCAGCAGCATGGGGAAGCTGGCGAGAACGCAGCTGTTCGAGAAGATCGGTATGCATAACACCAGTTGGGCTGGCCTTACGACGGCCTACAGTATGTTCAGCAACGTGCGGGACATGGCCCGTCTAGGGTTGTTGGTGCTGCGCAAAGGCATGTGGAACGGCAATCGTATCCTCAGCGAGGAGTACGTCTACCGGATGGGGCATCCCGCCTTTCCGGATACCAATACCGGTTATGGGTATCTTTTCATGATGAACGCCCGAGATAACTGGAAATACTCGTCCGGCAGTAACGATACCAACTGCACGCCGGTATCGCTGTGGAACGAATATCCCCATCGCCCGTTCTACGAAGCGAAGAACTGCAACGGCGGCAGCGCCACCTGTAGCCAGCAGTACGATGTGGGCACCAAGTGGGCGGCGGGGGTCGGCGGGCAGAAGGTGGTCATCCACCCCGGTCTCGATCTGGTGATGGTGGTCAGGGACGATTGGACCAACGAGGGGCACAACAACGTGTGGAACGCGGTACGTCCGGCATTGGTCAAGCTGGATCCCACATTTGCTGGCGATGAGGCGAGCTTCTGCCAGGCGTACAAGAACAATGCGTACGCGCCCGATTTACGTTAAGCGGATGTCGCCGAAAGGCGTATAAACACGCAACAGCTGTTCTGGTCAGCCAGCGCTGCTGGCCAGCATGATTCCACCTGCCCCATCTCGAAATTGCGGGTTATGCGTATGTTTTCGGGATGGGATCAGGCTACAGAACGACCCTCAAGCACTGCCCCGCGTGATAGAGAGAGAAGCCCACTTCATAGGCACAACTTCTCAAACCCGCCGTATGCAAGGCCCTCATCCGCGTAAACGGGATGGGTAGCCTGTCCGGATCGTCTTTCAGCAAGAACTCGGCAAACGCCCGCCCTATCACGGTTCCCGTGGTATTGCCGCGGCCGTTATAGCCGGTGACCGCAACGATGCCCGGCGCGGGTTCGAAGATGCGCATCAGATGATCCGGGGTGAAATCGATGCAGCCGGTCCAATGCAGCTCCCACGCGACCTTGCCGAGCTCGGGGAAATAGTGGCGCTGGATGCGGTCCGCCCAACTGCGGATGAACCAATCCGGCTTGTTGCTCGCCTTGCCGAGGCTGCCGAGCACCAGCCGGCCCTCGGCGTCGCGGCGAATACTGCTCAGTACGGTTCTGGTATCCCAGGAGCCTTGGCCGTGCTGGAGAATCTTCTCCGCTGCCGGTCCTGCCAAGGGCACGGAGGCGACCTGATAATAGTGACCGCGGAAGTAATTGCGCTGCAGTTCGGTCCACTGGCCCTCGGTGTACGCACCGGTCGAAATCACCACCTTCTCGGCGACAACGGCGCCTTGCCCGGTGCCCACCAGCCAAGCGTCGGCCTGACGATTGAGGGCGTTGACCGGCGAGTGCTGGTAAATCGTCCCGCCCAAGCGGATCACCGCCAACGCCAACCCTATCGTGTAACCCATCGGGTTGATGGTGCCCGCCCGGCGATCGAGCAGGGCTGCGGTGATCTTGCTTGTCCCGCAATACGCCTCACAGGTTGAGCCGGTCAGCAGCTCGACGTCCGCCCCGCGTCTGCGCCACTGTTCTTCGCGGGATTCGAGATCAGACAGGCCCGCCGCGTTGTGCGCCATATGCAGAGTGCCGTCGTTACGCGCCTGGCAGTCGATGCCGTAGCGCTGGATGAGTGCGAACACCTCGGCCGGCGCCTGCCCCAGCACCTCGTTCAGACGTTTGCCGTGTTGCTCGCCTAGCGTCGACTCGACCTCATCGGGCTTGATCCAGGTGCCGGCATTGACCAGACCGACGTTACGTCCGGAGCCGCCATGACCGACCCGATACGCCTCGAGCACGCACACCGTCTTGCCCTGCTCCAGGAGATGCAGCGCAGCGCAAAGGCCAGTGATGCCGCCACCGATGACGCAGACGTCGAACTTGACCTGACCGGCCAGGGCAGCGGATTCGACCTGGGTGGAGGTCACCTTCTCCCAGAGGCACTCTTGACGAAAAGCACTCATGAAACCTACCTCTTCGAACAGCTGGGCTTGCTGGTGTTTCCAGCACGGCGCGATGGCGACGGCCGGTATGGGAAGGAGTACGTGGGTCTTGCCAAACGACGAAGCGAAGCGTCCCTGAAATGCGCCAAGCCGGGTATCCAATACCCGGCTTGGCGCAGCACAGGATCAATCGAAGACGATGCCCTGCGCCAGGGGAAGTTCACGGGAGTAGTTGATGGTGTTGGTCTGACGGCGCATGTAGGCCCTCCAGGAATCCGAACCGGACTCGCGGCCGCCGCCGGTTTCCTTCTCACCACCGAACGCACCGCCGATCTCGGCGCCACTGGTGCCGATATTGACGTTGGCGATGCCGCAGTCGCTGCCGGAAGCGCTTTGGAAGCGCTCGGCCTCGCGCACATCGGTGGTGAAGATGCAGGACGACAAGCCTTGCGGAACTTCGTTGTTCAGCCGTAGCGCTTGCTCGAAGTCATCGTAGGCGAGGACATAGAGGATAGGCGCGAAGGTCTCGTGACGTACGACCGCGGTCTGGCCAGGCATCTCGACGATTGCCGGAGCGACGTAGTACGCATTCGGGTACTGCTCCTGCAACTGGCGTTCGCCACCGAATACCGTACCGCCTTCGTCGCGCGCTTTTACCAGCGCATCCTGCATCGACAGGAATGCCTGCTTGTCCATCAGCGGGCCGATCAGGTTGTCCTTGCGCGGGTCGCCGATCCGCACCTTGGCGTAGGCCGCCTTGACCCGGGCAACCACTTCGTCCTTCACCGAACGATGCACGATCAGGCGGCGCAGGCTGGTGCAACGCTGGCCCGCGGTACCGACGGCGCTGAACAGGATGCCGCGCACGGCCAGATCGAGATCGGCGCTGGGCGTCAGGATCATCGCGTTGTTGCCGCCCAGCTCGAGAATGCTGCGAGCGAAACGGGCAGCCACGCGAGGCGCGACTTCGCGGCCCATGCGGGTGCTGCCGGTGGCGCTGATCAGCGGCACGCGCGGATCGTCGACCAGAACCTCGCCCGCCTCGCGATCGCCGATGATCAACTGGCTCAAGCCAGCCGGGGCATCGCCGAATTGGCGCAAGGCCACCTCGAAAAGCGCTTGGCAAGCCAGGGCGGTGAGCGGGGTTTTCTCGGACGGTTTCCAGATCACGGCATTGCCGCAGACCAGGGCCAGGGCGGTGTTCCAGGCCCATACCGCGACAGGGAAATTGAACGCGCTGATCACCCCCACCACACCCAGCGGATGCCAGGTTTCACGCATGTGGTGGCCGGGGCGCTCGGAGGCGATGGTCAGGCCGTAGAGTTGGCGCGACAAGCCGACCGCGAAGTCGCAGATGTCGATCATTTCCTGCACTTCGCCCAAGCCTTCCTGGGTGATCTTGCCGGCCTCGATGGAGACCAGCTCGCCCAGTTCGGCCTTGTGCTTACGCAAAACCTCGCCATACAGGCGAACCAACTCGCCGCGACGGGGGGCGGGCACATCGCGCCACGCCAGGTACGCCTGATGGGCCGCCTCGACCTTGCCGGGCACGGCGGCCGGGCTCTCCAGGGTAACCGAGGCGATCTGGCTGCCGTCGATCGGGGTATGAACGCTATGGTTGCCCCCTTGGTATGCACTGGCACTTACACCAAGGTTTTTGAGCAGCTCGTCAACCATGTCTTTCTCCTGAGTTCATTAACTGAATCAGTATTAATCCGAATGCCCTGGACGGACAAACGACCTTTACGCACCACATCATTCCCTTGGAGAATGACGCTCTCACGCCTAGCAGAGCTCGCCATGTCCAAACGATTGCTACCCACCATCGCCGCCCTGCAATGCTTCGAATCGGCCGCCCGGCACATGAGCTTCACCCGCGCGGCGGAAGAGCTGCACTTGACCCAGAGCGCGGTGAGCAAGCAGGTCGCCCAGCTCGAGGAGATGCTCCAGCACCTGCTGTTCCATCGGGTACGTCGCCGTCTCCAGCTGACCCCGGCGGGCGAGCTGTACCAAGCGGAGGTCAATAAGATCCTCACCCAGGTGGATATCTCCAGCCGCTATATCCTGTCCTATGGCGGCGAAACCGAAGTGTTGAGGGTGGCCACGCAACCCACCTTCGGAGCGCGCTGGCTGATCCCGAACCTCAAAGGGTTTTCCAAGCGCTACCCCAACATCCACCTCGATATCAGGAACGAGCTGGAGCCCTTCGACCTGGTGCAGGACAAAGCCGACATCGCCTTCTTCTACGGCCAGGGGACCTGGCCCGGCGCTACCTGTATCGAGCTGTTCGGCGAGGATGTGGTTGCCGTCTGCGCGCCGGGGTTGCTCGCCGACAAGCCCTTTGCCAGCGCGGGCGAGTTGGCCGACCTGGTACTTCTGCAATGCACCTCGCGGCCGGAGGCCTGGCACGAGTGGTTCGACGAGCAAGGAATCAACACGGACCACAGCTACCACGGCCCCCGCTTCGATACGTTTTACATGTGCATCAGCGCGGCCCAGGCCGGCTGCGGGGTCGCCCTGGTGCCACGCTTCCTGGTCGAGGACGAACTCGCCGAGGGCAAACTGGTAATCCCCTGGACGCACTACAAGAAAAGCCAGGGCTCCCACTTCATGGCCCATGCAGAGCAGACCCTGGATATTCCGAAAGTCAGAAGTTTCGTCGACTGGATCCTCGAAAAGGCCAAAGTAGAAAGCAGCGCCGAAACGGGGTCCTGAATATTAGGAATGACTGAGTAAGTTTTTTTCGCTTGTGACGGAGCGGCGTTCCTCGTTTTGATAGAAAGAAATCCCTGTCGAAGAGGAATACCCCCGATGCCATTTCGTGCCTTTGCCTTGCATGAGAGGATGCCCAACGCAGCCGGCAAGGCGCTTCAGCTATGACCCCGTCGCCTATCAGCAATGCGCTTTCGATCGTCCATCCGATCACCCTGAGCCATGGGCGAAATGCTCTGGTCTGGGACACTGAAGGTAAGCAGTACATCGACTTCGTCGGCGGCATCGGCGTCCTCAACCTGGGCCACTGCCACCCCGCGGTGGTCGCAGCCATTACCGCGCAAGCGCAGAAGCTCACCCACTCGGCCTTCAATGCCGTGCCCCATGAGGGCTACCGCCAGTTGATGAGCGCATTGGCAGCCTTTATCCCGCTCAGCTATCCGCTGGCGGGCATGCTGACCAACAGTGGCGCGGAAGCCGCGGAGAACGCCCTGAAGATGGTCCGGGCCGCCACCGGCCGCAGCGCGGTGATCGCCTTCGACGGCGGCTTTCACGGCCGCACCCTGGCGACGCTCAACCTGAACGGCAAGGTCGCGCCCTACAAGCAACGGCTGGGCACGCTGCCAGGCCCGGTGTACCATACCCCCTACCCCAGCCCGGATACCGGGGTGACCGCGGACGAAGCCTTCGAAGCGATCGAGCGACTTTTCAGCGTCGAGATCGACATCGCCGAAGTGGCGTGTTTCATCTTCGAACCGGTGCAAGGCGAAGGCGGTTTCCTGGCCATGGATCCGTCGTTCGCTCGAGGGTTGCGCAGCTTCTGCGATACCAATGGCATCCTGCTGATCGCGGATGAAATCCAATCCGGCTTTGGCCGCACCGGGCAACGGTTCGCCTTCCAACGCCTGGGCATCGAGCCGGACCTCCTGCTGCTGGGCAAAAGCATCGCCGGCGGTCTGCCGCTTGGCGCGGTGGTCGGGCGCGAGGCCCTGATCAACGCCCTGCCGAAAGGCGGGCTGGGCGGCACCTATTCGGGCAACCCCCTGGCCTGCGCGGCCGCCCTCGCCAGCCTGCAAACAATGACGGACAGCAACCTGGCATCCTGGGGAGAGGCGCAGGAACAAGCGATTCTGCGTCGCTACGAGCGCTGGCGTAAGCAGGCGATCTCCCCCTGCCTGGGCCGGCTCACGGGCACCGGCGCCATGCGCGGCATCGAACTGAGAACGGCGGGCGGCAAACCCGGCACCCAGCAACTTTCCGCGCTGCTGGAAACCGCCCGGAACAAGGGATTGCTACTGATGCCGAGCGGCAAGAGCCGGCACATCGTCCGGCTTCTGGCGCCGCTCACCATCGAGCCCGAACTTTTCGAGCAAGGCCTGGACATCTTCGAAGAATGCCTGGCCGCTATCCGTTGACCGCCCGCCGTAAGCCAGAGGTCCTTCGGGCTGCATTCGCCGCGGGCGCGCGCGACCCACATGGATGTGGGAAATGCCGCAAGCCCGTCGGGAACGGGCGCGGCCTCCTACAAAACATCGCGGCCGGGATCGAGCTTCATTCCTTTTGAGAATGAAGTGCTGAGGAGATGTCGTTTGTAAGCCGGTTCGAAGCTGAGCAGAATCCTGAGCATGCCGCCGCACCTGGCGCTTGGCCCATCCGTTCGAACTCATGCGTGCAGGAGATCGTTTCATCATGAACAACCAGGGATTCGTCAGCCCGGACGCCATTCGCGCGTTTTTCTCGAATGCCATGTCCGAGATGTACAAATTGGAAGTCCCCCTCTACGGCACGCTGCTGGATCTCGTCGCGCAGACCAACGAGGACGTGATGGAAGAGATCCCCGAAGTTGCCACGCAATTGCGCTGGACCGGCGAAATCAGCCGTCTCTCGATGGAACGGCACGGCGCCATACGCGTGGGCACGGCCGAAGAGCTCTCGACCATTCGCCGCCTTTTCGCCGTGATGGGCATGCAGCCGGTGGGCTACTACGACCTCACCCCGGCCGGCGTGCCCGTGCATTCGACCGCATTCCGCGCGGTTCACGAAAACGCCTTACAAATCAGCCCCTTTCGCGTCTTCACCTCGCTACTGCGTCTCGAGCTGATCGACGACATAGCGCTGCGCGAGCTGGCGTCGTCGATCCTCTCGCAGCGCAATATCTTCACCGCCCGTGCGCTGGAGCTGATCGCGAAATACGAAGCCGAAGGAGGCCTGAACGAAACGGACGCCCATGAGTTCGTGGAGCAGGCTTTGGAAACCTTCCGCTGGCACACCCGGGCCACCGTGACCGCGCAGGTGTACCAGCAATTGCACGATCAGCATCGGCTCATCGCCGACGTGGTGGCTTTCAAAGGCCCGCATATCAACCACCTGACCCCCAGAACACTGGATATCGACCGGATCCAGGCCGGTATGCCGAAACGCGGCATCCCCCCTAAAGCGGTCGTGGAAGGGCCGCCGCGGCGGCGCTGTCCGATTCTGTTGCGCCAGACCAGCTTCAAGGCCCTTCAGGAAAAAGTCGCCTTTGCCGGCCCGCACGACGCCCCGGGCAGCCATACCGCCCGCTTCGGCGAGATAGAGCAACGCGGCGCAGCCCTGACGCCCAAGGGGCGGGCGCTATACGACCGGCTGCTGAACGCCACCCGGGTAGAGCTGAACGAGTTCCCGAGCGAAGACAATGCCGAGCGCTACAGCGAACTGCTCGCGAGGAACTTCGCTGAGTTCCCGGACAGCTACGAGGACATGCGCAAACAGGACCTCGCCTACTTCCGCTACTTCGTCACCGAGCAGGGCATTGCGGCACGCGGCAACCTCGCCCGGACCTCGACGCTCGACGAGCTGATCGAAGCCGGCCACGTCCACTTCGAACCGCTGGTTTACGAAGATTTCCTGCCGGTGAGCGCTGCGGGGATATTCCAGTCCAACCTCGGCGACAACGCCCAAGCCCATTACGACATCAGCTCCAACCAATCCGACTTCCACGCGGCACTGGGGGCCTCGGTGTTGAACGAGCTCGAGCTTTACGCCGATACCCAGCGCCGCTCCATCCTCGACTGCTGCGCAACCCTCGACCTGCCTGCGCTCGTATAGCGACGGCGGGCGGCAATCGATGGAATATCGGTTGCCGCCTTAGCGCCGTTAGCTATCCAGGTCGAATTGCGCGATGTACTGCACATGCTGCGGGTGCTGGATGGCGCGGGGGCGTAACGCCTGCACCTCGTTCACGGCGTCCTGGAAGCCTACCCCGCTCTCGATCAGCAACTGCGCAGCGATCAATCCGGTACGACCGGAACCGCCCTTGCAGTGGATGGCGATGGTTTCGCCTTGGGCGAGCAATCGCTTGATTTGCTCGCTGTTCGATTCCCAGGCCGTTTGGAATGGCTCCCCCGGTGCTTGATCGTCTTCGACGGGCAGATGGAACCACTGGATGCCGCGTTGCTGGCAGTGCTCCGGCAATTGTTCGATCGCATGCCGTTGCAACTCGTCGGCAGGCATCAGTGTCAGTAGGGCGCTGGCGCCGGCTTGCTTGAGGGTGTCCAGCGCGGCACCTACCGTGCTGTTCTGCGTACCGGGGCATGGCGTGAGGATCAGTTTGCCCTGCACATCGGCAGCGGCGAGGACGGAGTAAGGGTGTTGTTGCATAACTAAAGCTTCCTTGGCGAATAGGTCGATTGCGGTTTTAAAGCGATTTGCCGGGCGCCCCGGCTTTGCGCGGCCGATCCTCTCGGACGCCAGAACGGCACTGGGCGCGATGCCTCAAGCGGTAGCGGGCTCGGCAACAGAGCGCAAACCGTTCAGCAGACGGCTCTCGAGCCGCCTCATGTCCGGGCCGAGCCAATGGTGCTGGGCATCGAGTACCGAACTCAATACGTCATGCATCCATACCGGCAGGCCGGGGTGCAGGCGGTAGTAAACCCACTGGCCTTGCCGGCGGTCGGACAGCAGCCCGTAACCGCGCAGCTGCGCCAGATGGCGGGAAATCTTCGGTTGATTCTCATCCAGAGCGCACATCAGATCGCAGACGCACAGCTCTCTCTCACGGGTAATCAGCAGGACCATACGCAGCCGGGTCTCATCGGCCAGGCACTTGAAGAGGGTCGTAGGTGTCGGGTAATTGGCCATGGCATAGCAACTCTCAGCGCTTGGGGAGTTGAAGAACGGCATAGCTCGCGCGTTCATCGATAGCAGAACCGATACCGGGTCTGTAGCTCGCCGCTGGTTCGTCGACCTTTATAGCTGTGATTGCCGGGACATCAGGCTTCGCTATTTCAGGGTTGTTTTAACGCATTGCCGAGCGATGTGCGGGACACCGGCCGAGCAAAATCGCAGGGGGCCGCACCGCCGACACTAGAGCGCCGGCGGGCGCAGGGATAACCGATACGCAAAGCCCCGAATAATCGGTGCCATTGCTCGAATCATCGAGCATGGCGCTTCACGGACCTAGGAGCAGCAGGTCGACTTCGAGGCGTTGGCCAATAAATCGGACAAGCTGTCATCGGTGCTGGCGAGGTGGTTCTCCAGTTTCGACAGCGCCTTCTCGATATCGCCCACGCAGTTGGCCGGTAGTTTCAGGGCATCGCGGGTTTCGCCGAAAACGCCGCTGTCCTGGCCTTCCAGCACCACGCAAGCGACCAGTTGGGCGATCAGGTTTTCGCGCTCCGACAAGCCTTCCAATTTGAATACGAGTCCCATGAATTTCTCCTTTCCTTGTGTCTGGCCTATGCCAGGTTCAGTTGAATGACAGCAGGTACAACTGGTAGAGGTAGCCGATCAGCATCGACGAGATCAATGCGATGGCGATGTAGGTCATAAAGACCCTGAACTTGACCAACGGGAACACGGCCATCATCGCCGGAATGCTGGTCACCGAACCGCCGACCAGAAACGCCATGGCCGCCGGTTGACTCATGCCCATCGACAACAGCCCTTGAATCAGCGGCACCGCGGCGACGCCGTTCACGTACGCGGGCATGCCGACGATCACGGCCAGAGGAATGGCCCAGGTACTATTGCCCACCCATTCGCCAACTTGGCCGGCGGGTATATAGGCGATCATCAGGCTCTCCAAAATAAAGGCGAAGATCATCCACTTGCCGAGGCGCCAGGTAACGTCCTTGACCTCCGCCCAGAAGGCTTCGACGCGGGCCGGCTCGCGCCAGAATTTCCACACCGGTTTCTTCGCATCGCCCAGGCTCATCTTCTTCGAGTCGTGGTGCTTCAAGGGATTCTTGAAGCCGCCCAGTTTCTCCAGGAACAGCACCGTGAAACCGGCGAAGATGCCCATCAGCATCGCCGCGACCAGCTTCGCCGTGGCGAATTCGGTGCCCAGCAGCGCAGCGGTATAGATGTACATGTCCGGGCTGATGATCGGCGACGAGATCCAGAACGCCATCACCGCGGACAGCGGCATACCGGCACGCAGCAACACGGCGATCATCGCGATTACGGTGCAGGAGCACAGCGGCGACCAGGCGCCGAAGAAGGCCGCGGCGAACACCATGGCGATGGCCCGGCCGCGGAACACCTGGGTGATGATCACCTCGGCGCTGCTGGCCTTCATAAAGCCGGCCAGGGCGAAGGCGAACAGCAGGAACGGCAGGAGGAAGGTGACGGTTTCGAAGGTGAACGCCAGGGTCTTGGTCAGTTGCTCGAAGGACACCAGGCCAACGATCAGCAAGGTGCCGGCGATCAACAACAAAGCGGTATCGGTGGCGACGACCCTGAGCAGATTGCTCGGTTCCGGTTTCAGGGCGATTTCCGGCTTGATCATTTACACAACCTCCATGTTGGGCAGCGCGGCTTCGACAGCCAGGGACTCGAGGTATTCCTCGATCCGCGCCAGGGTGAATTGAATGTCCGCGGGCGTCAGATCGCCCACCGTGCAAAGACGGAAATAGCGGACATTGGGCAGCTTGCCCGGATAGATATCGATACCGGATCGTTTCAAGCGGCCGACCAGTTCCTCGAAGTCGAAGCCCGGCCATTGCGGCTCGACCACCGCCAGCAGCAGGCGACTCTGGATTCCGGGTTCGAGCAGAAAGCTGAAGCCCAATGCGGCCAGACGCTCGTACAGCACGCCCCAATGGGCTTGATAACGTTGCAAGCGCAGCGCGCGGCTTTCCTCTTCGAACTCGCTCAACGCCCGATCCAGCGCCGCCAGAATTTGCACCGGCAGGGTGAAACGGCCCTGCCCGCTGGCTTCCACGGCTTTGAATTCGGCGAGGATATCCAGATAGAACGCGCGCGCGGGGAAGGCCATCAGTTCGTCGACCAGAGCACGTCGCACTATCACGAAGGCTGCGCCGGCCATGCCTTGCAGGTTCTTGTTGGCGCTCGAGGCGAGCATGTCGCAGTGCACAGCGTCCATGTCGGTGGGCAACGCCGCGAAGGAACTCATGGCGTCGACCAGCAAGCGCGTGCCGTGCTCGCTCGCCAGGTCGCCGAGGGCGTGAATGTCGTTGAGCAACCCGGTGGTGGTTTCATGGTGCACCACGGCCAGGTAGGCGAAGGATTCCGTCTGCGCCGCCAAGTATGCGCGCAATGCCTGCAAGTCGAGCGGCGCGGTAGGCGCGGATGTCCAAACGGCGTGGGCGATGCCGAAAGTCCGCGCCATTTCGGCCATGCGTTGGCCATAGGCGCCGTTATCGATGATCAGGATTTTACCGGGCTGACGCGCAGCGGCGAGCAACATGGCTTCCACCGCGCCGGTGCCCGAACTGCTGAGCAATACCGTGGCATAGCGCTCGGGCGAGCCGGCAATCGCTGTGATGCGTTCGCGCAAAGCGCTCAGCGTTTTCACGAAACGCGGATCGCGCGGGCTCATGTCTTCGGTGATCAACGCCAGTTTCACGTTGTCGGTGGTGGTCGCGGGCCCTGGGGTGAACAGCAGACGGCGCAGGGGCAAACAGGGATTCTTGATAGGGGCGTCCATTAGGATAAATGCCTCAAGTGGTCGAGATTGGCCATGAACTGCTGCAACAGCACCGCCGGCTTTTCCACCGGCCGCACCAAGTCGTGCGGATGACCGTGCTTGATTTTCAGATGGATAAAACTGCTCGACGGCTGCGTGCGCCAAGCCGAGCAATAACGCACCAGCTCGGCGGGGTCATCGGTGGTCAACACCGACGCGTAGCCACATGCGGCCGCTATACCCGCGAAATCGATGTGTTTCGATACCGTCTGCTGGTTACCGGTGGACTCGTGCACGCCGTTGTCCAGCAGCAGGTGCATCAGGTTCGGCGCGGCGTAGGAGCCGAGTGTCGCCAGGTTGCCCATACGCATCAGCAGGGCGCCGTCGCCGTCGATGGCGATCACCTTGAGATCGGGCCGCACCTGTGCCAGGCCCAGGGCCAATGCGCTGATACAGCCCATGGAGCCGACCATGTAAAACTGGTTGGCCTGATGGCCCAGTTGATACAGCTCGCGCCCGGTGACGCCGGTGGTCGCCAGCAGCACGGTGCGGTGGTCCACCGCCTCGCGCAGTTGCGCCAATACGTCCATGCGCTTATGCAGCTCGCCGCCGAGACTTTTTTCGACGCGCTGGTGGGCACCTGTCGGCAGCGCTTTGGCATCCAGTTCGAAAGGCGCGAACGCGCCCTTACGGACCACGAAGAAAAAACTCTCCCCAGCCTCGATGCAGGCATTAGCGGTGCGAACCTGCTCGAGACACTCTTCGCGCTCATTGCTGAGAAAGTCCCAGCGAACCCGCATCGTCGATAACAACTCGCCGGTGATCTGGCCCATCAGCTCGTGCTGCGGCTCATCGGCCACACCTGGCTCGCCACGCAAACTGACGAAGCCGAGCACGGGAATCCGAAACGGGAAGTTCAGCGAAGTCAGCGGCGACACCGCATTGCCCAAACCCGAGTTCTGCATCATCACCACGGCTTTGCTGCCGCCGATCCAGGCGCCCGCACAATGGGCGATGGCATCGCCTTCGTTCACCGCCGCCAGGTAGCGTTGCCGCGACATCCCGTAATTGATCAGCGGCTTCAGCAGGGAACAGGGAACCCCGCTGTAAAAAGCAAAGCCTTGTTCCGCCAACACATTTCCAAACCACTCCGTATCGAGCACGGCACTACTCCTTAGTCAGATGTCCTTCATCAGGTGTTGGGCGGTGAAAACAGCTTGCCGGTGGCTACCGTCGGCGAGCAGCCAGATAGGCGCGCCCAGGTGTGAAATGCGCCAGAGTCGCTCGTCGTATTCGAATGCCAGATCGCGGCCGCAGCTCAAGGCGAAACGCGTACCCGCGACCGGATTCAATGCCGGCTCGACCTGGCCCAGGCGGCGCTTGATGTGATGGGCGATATCCCAATCCTGGATGCCGTCGATCCGGGTCGAGACCCAGCAATGCCAGTCGTCCACCCTGGGCGCGCTACCGCGCTCGAAGTAGCAGCCGATGTAGTACGCGGACTCCACGTCATGCAGGCCGAGCAACTTCATCAAAGCGGTATTGATATCCAGACAGTCGCCACGCAAGTGCGTGCAACTGAGTACCCCGCGGTTCAGTTCATCTTCGTGGTGGATATAGTCGAAGTGCTCAGTCAGATAGTCGACGACGATACGCAAACGCTCGAGCTGACTGACATGCGACATGCCGGCGAAGATGCGCTCGTCGCAACCCAGTACATCTTCGGTAATGGCCAGACTGGCGCCATTGGCGAGCCCATAGTGCCGGGGATTGGCGGCGGCGCTCTGCAACGCCATGCGGTATTCCACCAGCGGCTGTTCGATACGCGAATCGCCCCGCACCTTCAGGACAAAAGCGGCTTGCCCTTGGCGCGCCTCGTGTAGCAGCGTTACTTCATCGCCGCCGTGTAATAAGCGCGCGGCAATCGGTTGCTGAAAGTGCGTTTCGGGAGGCACCGGGAGCAATAATCCAATCGCTCCGGCAGGCGCCGGCTCTTCCACGCTAAGTTGAAACCGTTCCATGACATTCAACTCAGGTAATGGGAGTAAATCGCGTGGATCATGTTTTCGTTCTCGTGGAACGATTCGTCGCCGCGCACCATTTTGGTCATCTCGACTTCGCTCTCGGTAAAGTCGATACCGGCTTGGCGTAACAAGGCGGGCAAGCGCTGGATATCGCCGTCGATGATCACCGGACGCTGGTTATCGGGCTCGAGCAGCTGGGCGATCAGCGCGGCTGCCAGCGCCGGGTCGGCACTGACCACCGGCCCGATCTGGTCGTATTTGGGCAAGGCGCGGCGCATGGCGAAGCCTGCGACTTGGCCGTCGCGCACTACGCATGCGGTCTTGAACTCCAGTTCCAGGGCATGCCGCAGAATGGAGCGGCGCTCGCTGTTATAGACCGGCTGCAGAAACTCGGCGATTTGCTCGAGGTTGCCCTGATTGAGCGGCTCGAAGGTTTCAGCGCTGGCGTTAGCCACGCGGGTCAACAGCAGACGTTTGATCTTGCCCGCCGGCCGATACCCCATACCATCCTTGTACAGGTCGACCAGCCAATGGGCCGCGTACATGATTTCGTACTTGGCGATTTTCTTCAGTGCATCGGCGTACTTCAGCACCTCGCCGTGAAACTTGACCTGGTTACGGTACTTCTCCGCGATCACGCTGGAATTCGGGTAACACACGCCGTTATCCAGCAGCAGCGCGAAGGTAACGCCGATCATCACGCCATCGTCCATGGCGAACTTGAAGCAGGTATCCGGGCTCATGTTGTACATGAACTCCAGATCCGCCAGGGTGAAATCCACCCAGCCTTCTTCATAGAACAGTTTCAATACGGCGCGCAGTTCACGGCGTTTCAGCGGCAGCAATCGGGCCGATTGCTTGCGCGGTAGCTCTTTCATCTTCACATAGACTTTCGACAATAAACTGGCCATGACCCCACCCTAGAATTGATATTGCGTCGCTAGATAAACGCTGTTGTTTTTTCGAAAGGCGCCGTAATCCTCGGCACCGTCCTCACCGTCGAAAACCAGGCAGCCGACGGATAACAACCATTGCATGTCCATCTGCCAACGCGCTTCCAGCTTGCTGAAACCGCCTTCTTTGCCTATGTCGTAAAGCGTGGTCCATTCGATCTTGACCTCCGGCTCATAGAAGGTTTTGGCGATCTGAAACGTGGCCAGATTCAACTCCCGCGGCAGGATCACCTCGTCTTCGGGCTCGCCCAGCCAGACATCCTGGTATTGGACGTTCAGATAAATATCGCCAGGGGCGGTGTAATCCAACGACAGGATCGCCGCGGTCGCATCGGTTTCCGTCAGGCCGTCGTCGTCGGCCAGATAGCGTGGCAACTCGGGATCGATATACAGCTTCACGTCCTGGTAACGCGCCAGCTCGGCGCGGGCCACGACATCGCCGAGCGCGTAGGCCGCATCGAGACCATAAGACAGGCTTTGGTATTCCTTGGTCTCCAGCGCCACCACGCCGGGCGCGACGAATGTCCGTTCCACCCGCTGGCGGTGGTCGGTGCCGTAATACACCGCGGCGCCGTAGTCCAGCCCGCCCGCGCGACTGGTGAAGCGTCCCGCCCACTCGTGCCGCGGCGCGGATGCCTTGGAGGTATTGACGGCAAAGCCCAACGCGGCGAATTGCTCACGCTGAAAATCGGGGTCGGCAAAATCGCAGGCCCGCTCGCACCAGATGCTATCGTCGTCGGCCAAGTGGTTGCGCGAGGACTCCGGGAAATAAAACAGCGCCAGGCTGGAATCGCCCCACTCGATGCGCGTGCCGGCGGACAAGCGCGACAATTTGCGTTGCGCACGTGGCTCCAGGTAATACCAGCGGGTGTCCTCGGCGAAGGCGAAATCCAGCGGATTCACTTCATCGGCCCGCCCCCATACCTGCTGCTGCCAACCGGCGAACAGGTGCACGGCGTCGTGTACCTGCCAGTTCAACAGCAGCGTGCGCAGCTCAGCACTGGCACCCTCCACCGAGGTTTCGCCGTTGCCTTCGACTTCCATTTGCAAGGTCAAACGCTCGGACAGTTCGCCCGAGGTTTCCACGGCGGCGCGGCCCAGCAAAGCGGATTCGCCCGCCTCGCGTCCATCCAGGCGCAGACTGACGGTGCCGGTGTGATTCCATCCGGCACTGGCCAATACAGGTGCCGATAACAGCAGTGCGAGCAATCCCTCTCTCATCGACACGAATCAAATCTCTCTGGCCGTTAACGCCTTGAAGCTGAATTGATCGACCTGCAACCCGAGGTTGTAATCGATCTTGTCGATGTTCATCACCGTGCTGGAGCCTTGCTTGGCATTCACCACCTTGGAGCGCGTCACGGTCCAGACGTCTTCGATCTGTTCGGTCTGTTCGGCGATCAGGGTCTTGAGCAATTTGCCGTCCTGGTAGTACTCGACTTTCAGCTCCAGCAAGCGCTCGGGGTCGACCCAGGAAATCGTCCGCTCGTAGGGATAGTCCGGCTTGTTCGGCACGGCCTGGACCACGACCGAGGCGATGCCGTCGAGCACTTCATCGCGCAGGTGTTGGTAGGTGAAATCCGCAGTGGCTTTGGCTTCGATATCCACGTAGAAGATGTCGGTGCCGAACAGTGGCCTACCGCGCTCGGAACTGGCGATTTTGCGCGCTTCCTTCTTCGCCGCCTGCGACAGATACAACCACTGCAAGGTCTCTTGTTTGTCCTCGCCATGCACCAGCACGCCACTGCCGCGCATGAAGTTCGGCGCGGTGTATTTGAGCAGCGTCTTGTTGCCGGCGCTTTCCTCGATGTTCCAGATGCGCAGCTGGTATTCCTTGCTGCTGCCGCTTTTGCTGGTGTACTCGAGGGTGACTTCGCTGAGCGCGTCATCGCCGACATAGCGGTTGTTGACCTTGTCCATCAGTTCCCGGGCGTCCTGCGCACTGGCCACAGCGGGCAGTGCGAGCATCAGTAATACGGAGAGAACGCTTTTCATGGCTCAAGCCTCCTGGGCATCGGATTTAACGGCGCGCGGCTGCAGCTCCGGCAGCGGCGTTTGGCTTAGCGCCGCGCCGCGCAACAGAAAACGCGGCTGTAGCACCAGAATCACCGCCCCCAGCAACAGCAAGGTGCCGAGCGTGGCGAACAGGATGGTGACGATGTTCAACACACCGAAGTAGATGATCGGGGTGAAGGGCGAGACCATCAGCACCAGGTAACCGCCGATCAAGGCCAGGGAGGTGTAGATGATCGCCCGGCCGCTTTGCTGCAGGGTGTCGACAAAGGCACGCTGATAATTGCCGTGCTGGCGAACCTGCTGCTGGAAGGTCATCAGGAAATGAATGGTGTCGTCGATGCCGATACCGATCGCCATCGCCGAGACCAGCGCGGTGGCGATGTTCAGCGGAATCCCGAACAGCCCCATGAAACCGAAGTTCACCACCACCGCCAGGGATACCGGAATCAGGCTGATGATGCCGCCCAGCAGCGAACGGAATACCAGGGTGGTGACGACCAGCACGCAGATCAGCGCCAACACTACGGAGATGATCTGGCCGCGGATGATGCTGTCGTTGATATCCGAGACGATCATGATGTCGCCGTAGGGCTTGGCTTCCACCCCTGCCGGCAAGTTCGCCTTCAGCCAGGCGCTGGCGGCATCGATGATGCGTTTCTGGTTCTGCAGGCTTTCTTCCCGGTAGCTGCCGTCCGGGTATTCGATCAAGGCGAAGCGGCCGCCGAAGCTGAGCAAGCGGAAGTCCTCGTCGACCACGTTGCGCAGGCTTTCACGCACGTCGGCGCCCCAGCTGAAGATCTCGATGTACTGGGCCACTTCCCCGGCGGATTCGGGAATCCGGTGATAGCTCTTGTCGCCGTTGTAGGCACCGCTCATTTGCTTGATGTAGTCGGCCAGCGACAGGGTTACCTTGACCTGGTCCCCATACTCGCTGTGCAGCCAATCCTTGAATGCGGCCAAAGTGCTCAGTACCGCGGGATCCTTGGCGCCATCCACCTTGCCGGTATCGATGACGAAGTTGAAACCCACCACGCCGCCGAATGATTGCGAGATCGCCCGGGACGAACGCACCAGGTTCGAGTCTTCCTTGAAGAAGCTCAGCCCCGACGATTCCACTTTCACCTGTTGCAGGTAGTACGCCGAGCTGCCGACCAGCAGCGCTCCCAGGCCCAGCACCCACCAGCGCCGGTTGACGATACCGTGCCCCAGCAGTTCCAGCACACGATCGAGCAGGCGGTTGAAGCGGCCCTTGGCGTGGCCGTTAAGTACGCCCGTGACCGGTTTCAGCAGGCTGACGATGGCCGGCAGCAGCGTCAGGTTGGCCAACCACAACACCACCACGGCAAAGCCCAGGGTGGTGGCGAAATCGCGAATGGCGACTATCGGATTGAAGATATTGGAGATGAAACCGAGAAAGGTCGTGGCCGCGGCCAACAGAATGATCGGCCCGATATGTTGGCCGGTTGCGCGCAGAATCGCCGCCGAGGATGCCTCCGGGGCCATACCGACTTGTCGGTAGTATTCGTTCAGGAAGTGGATCGAATAGGACGAGCCCACCGCGATGATCAGCATGGGCACCAGATTGGTGATCATGGTGATCTTGATGCCCAGCATGCTCATCAAACCGGTGCTCGCCACCACCGCCAGCAGGATGGGCGCGAAGGGCACCAGCACGCCGCGAGCGGTATGGAAAGACAAGAACAACAAAGCGGCCAGCACCACCAGAAACAGGGGCATCAGCACCCCCATGTCGCGGTCCATATAGCGCTTCATTTCATGCTGAATCACCGCCAGCCCGGCGATCGGCCAGCGTCCTTGCAGGCCAGCCTGTTCCAGTGCTTGCTCGACCAGTTCGGTGGCGACCTGGTCGGCGGTGCCGGTATTGAACTCCACCAGCAACGCCAATCCCTTGCCGTCGAGGCTGAGCAGGTTGCCGCTGTATACCGGGTCGCTCGCCAGGCGTTGCTCAATGAGCACGGGATTGAAGCGCCCGGAGTCGGGGTCATCGACGATCTGGCCGACCTCGAAGGTACCGCCACCGCCCTGGAGATATTGCTTGGAGAAAATCGAATGCACCTCACGAACGTGAGGCGATTGGCTCAGTTGCTTGCTTAGCGCGTAGGCCGAAGCGAGCACCGGCTGGCTGAACACTTCGTCTTCGCTGACGCTGATAATGATGAAGCCGGCCGCGCCGAACACCTTCTCCATTTCATTGCGCAGGGTCACATGGGCGTTGTGCTCGGGAACCAGCGCCTCGACCCGGCCATCGACCTGCAACTTCGGCAGTTGGCTGGCGAAAAGCCCGAAGACGATCAGCGATACGAGAATGACCCACCAGGGCCGCTTTACCGAAAATACAACCAGTCCGTTGAACATCCGTCCTCCTGAGCCTGTCAGGACGAACTGGCGCGTTTGGGGCGGCGCTAAACCATTACTCGTCCTTGAGCGCTTCGGGGCAGCAGCTCTCGAAATAATGCCTTATCGCTTTAGCGATGCCTTCCAAACGGTGCAAAATTGCCAGCCCGTCGAGTTCGTAAAATATGTGCCTGCCGCGCTTTTCCGCCTTCAGCACCCCCACGTCGTGCATGACGCTGAGGTGCCGCGAAACCACGGAGCGATCCTGCGGCAAGTAGCCGGTGATCTCTGCGATGTCCATCTGGCCGTGCTGCGCCAACACCTTGAGAATGTCGATGCGCACCGGCTCGCTAAGGACCTTGAACAACTTTGAATCGAAAATCTGGTGCAATTCGCTCATATGGGCTCTCCATATCGATTATTCATGCACACACATGCACATGTCAATATATATTGAGATCGATGCTAGCATCGCCCATAAACAAATTGGCAACTAATTGGCTTATCGGTCAGTTTTCCGCAAGCGCTTCAGCCTCCTCGGCCAGCGGCGACACGCTCCACAACTGGAGCAGCTCGATGCCCATGTAGTCCACCAGCGACAGCACATTGGGGTAATCGAACAACAAGGTGGCGGACAACTCGTAACCCAATTCTTTCTGCACGCTGGCCCGCAGGTCGAGGGCCTTCATGGAGTCGATACCCAGGTCGAACAAATCGGCATCCAGGGGGATTTCTTCTTCCTCGATTTCCAATACCCGCGCCAATGCCGAGCGCGTCATATTGACCAACGTCAGCCACTGCTCTTCAGTGTCCAGGGACGCCAAGGTCGCCGCCAGCTGCTGTCCACGCGATGCGGTATCCTCCTCTTCACTGGCCTGGACCGACGCTGCACGGTCCGCCCGCAGAGCGACATCGGATGCGGAATAGGCAAAGCTGCGCTCCGCCTCGAACCAGTAGCGGGTATCGCGGAAAGGGTATTTGGGCAGGTCCACCTGGCGCGCTGGGCTGCCGCTATCCAGGCCGCTCAGATCGACCTCGTGGCCGGCGCAATAGAGCCGTGCCATGGCGCTTAACAGCGAGCGTGCGTCGTCGACCTCCTCCTTCATGCTCCAGATCCAGGTGTGTTCACTTTCCTGCTCGACGCACTGCCTGGCCATGGCGTTCAAGGTCACGCTAGGGCCGACTTCGAACCAGCACTTGACCCGTTGCTGCAACGCGGTATCGACCGCCGAGGCGAAGCGCACGGGACTGAGGATGTGCTGTGCCCAGTATTCGGGCGTGGTGATCAGATCGGTCTCGACCTTGCCGGTCATGGTGGAGACGAAGGGAATACGCGGGCGGCGGTACTCGACCGTTCTCGCCACCGCCAGGAAGGACTCCTGCATGGCCTGCATCATCGGCGTGTGGAAGGCATGGCTGACACTCAGGCGTTTGTGCCCCACGCCTTGCTCAGTCAATGCATCGAGCAATTGTTCTATTGCCGCCAGAGGCCCGGCGAGCACATGGGAGTTCGCGGTATTGATCGCCGCCAGTTGCAGCTGCGGGAAATCCTCCAGCCAGGACTGCGCGGTTTGCAGATCGCCCTTGATGGCCACCATGCCGCCCCGCTCGCAGTGGTCGGCGACGCTGCTGGCGCGCGCCCAGATCAGACGAATGCCATCCTCCAGGCTGAAGACCTCGGCCAGGCAGGCTGCCGCGTATTCGCCGAACGAGTGTCCCAGCAGGTAATCGGGTTTCACCCCCTGCGCCTGCCACATACGCGACAGGGCGACTTCCACCGCAAAAATCGCCGGCTGGGTATAGCGGGCATCGTCCAACAGGGCCATGTGCTCGCCCCACAACAGCGAATACAGAGGGTGCGGCATCAGCTTGTCCAGGTGCGCGGCGCATTCGTCCAGGGTGGCGCGGAACACCTGGTTATAGTCATAGAGCCCTTTCGCCATCCCCGCATGCTGGGAGCCCTGCCCGGAAAACATCCAGGCGGTTAGCGGCACGCGACTGGTCAGCGCGCCGCTGAAGCTGTCGACGACGCGCCCCTGCTTGATCACCCAGGCGCTGCGCTGTTTCAGATGAGCACGCTGCTTACGACTGGCCGCCGCCAACGCGACGCTATCGGAAGCCTGCGCCAGCTCATCGGCATAGCGCCGCTCCAGCTCCTGCAAAGGTTGTGCATGCTGGGCGGACAGGCAGATCAGATCGTACTCCGACTGCGCCGGCGGCGCGCTGGTGTCCTGGGCGGGCGCCGGGGCGCTGCCGACAATGATATGGGCGTTGGTGCCGCTGAAGCCGAAGGAGCTCACGCCACCGAAGGGCGCCTCGACCGGCCAGGGTTGATTTTCCAACGGCAGGGTCAATTTGTTCGCATCGAGCTGGATATGCGGATTGAGGGTCTGAAAGCGGTTGAGCTTGGGCACCACACCATGCCGACGCGCCAGCACCAGTTTGATCAGACCGGCGATGCCGGCGGCGGATTCGGTATGGCCGAAGTTGGTCTTCACCGTACTGACTTGCAATGGCACCGCACGCGGCGTCGCACCGTAGCTGCCGAGCAAGGCGCCGATTTCGATGGGGTCGCCCAGCGGAGTGCCGGTGCCGTGGGTTTCGACGAAGCCGACCGCATCCGGACTGACGTTGGCCTGGCGTAAAGCCGCGCCTATCACCGCCTGCTGGCTGAGACCATTGGGCGCGGTCAGCCCCTGGCTGTTGCCGTCCTGGTTCACCGCGCTGCCGCGGATCACCGCGTAAATGCGGTCGCCGGCCTTGCGCGCGTCGCTCAGGCGCTTGAGCACGACCATGCCGCAACCTTCGCCGCGCACGTAACCGTCGGCGGCGGCGTCGTAGGTGTGGCAATGCCCGCTCGGCGACAGCATCAGCGCCTTGGACTCGGCGATGGTGGTGGTCGGCGACAAAATGGCGTTCACCCCACCGGCCAGGGCGAACTCGCATTCCTTGTTGCGCAGCGCCTGGCAAGCCAGGTGCACGCTGACCAGCGACGACGAGCAAGCCGTATCCAGTGCCAGGCTGGGGCCACGCAGGCCGAAGAAATAGGACAAGCGCCCCGCCGCGACGGCCATGGAGTTGCCCACCGCGGTGTAGCCGCTGATGGTGTCGAAGTCGCCGCGCATGTGCTGCAGCTGCTCGTAGTCGTGGTTCATCAGCCCGACGAACACCCCGCCGCTCTGGCCTTTGACGCCAGTGGGCGCAATGCCCGCATCTTCCAGGGCATGCCAGCTCACCTCGAGCAGCCAGCGCTGCTGCGGGTCCATGAGTTCGGCTTCCTGACGACCGATGCCGAACAGCTCCGCGTCGAATCTATCGGGGTCTTCGACCAGGGCCATATGGTTGACGTAGGTGCGCCCTGGCATGTCCTGGCGCGGGCTGAAGAATTGCTCCTTGCGCCAGCGCTGATCGTCCAAGTCGGTGACCGCATCACGACCCTCCACCACCAGATCCCAGAAGCTCGCGGGATCATGCACGCCGCCGGGGAAGCGGCAGCCGATGCCAACCACGGCGATGGGCTCGGGCAGACTGGCCTTTTTCAGCTGCGCCGCGGTGAGGATCAGCTGGTTGCGGTCCATGCTCTTGAGTTGCTCAATAAAGGCTTCCATGGTCATTCCTCGATCAAATCGGCTAAAAACGCATCCAGCTTTTCTTCGTTCAAATCGGCCCATTCCGGCGGAACCGCAGCGGGCTCGTCCGCCGCGACTTGCGTCACCGGGAACAGCTGCTGCAGCAGGTGCTCGGCAATCGCATTGATGGTCGGGTAGTCGAACAGCAGGGTCGCCGACAGCTTCAGGCCGGTGATGTTGTTGAGGTGGTTGCGCAAATCCACCGCGATCAACGAGTCCATGCCCAAGGATTGCAGTTGGCTGTCGGCATCGATGTAAGCGTCGTCCTCCAACTCCATGGCCGTACGCACCCGTGCGGTCAATAGCTCGACCAGCAGGCGCTGACGCTCGCGGCCTTGCTGGGCGGCCAGTTGGGCCAGCAGCGCTTCGGCTTCGCTCGCCGCGCCAAGCGGCGCGCCGCTGAGCCCTTCGAACTTGGCCTGGTCGCCGCCGGGCATCTGCTGAAACAGACTCCAATCCACGGCGGCGATCATCAGGTTGGCACTCTGCCCCTGCAACCGTTCGAGGGCCGAAAAGGCTGCGTCATCGCTCATCGCATAGAGCCCGGCACGCTCGCGCAGGCCGCGTTGCTTCTCCACCGCCCGCACCATGCGGGTGTTCTGCCAGGGGCCCCAGTTGATGCTGACAGCCTCGATACCGCTGGCGCGGATCGCTTGTGCGGCATGGTCGAGGAAGGCATTGGCGGCCGCGTAATGGGCTTGACCGAAGGAGCCGGTCACCGCCGAAATGGAGGAGAACAGCAACCAACGACTGAGCTGGAATTGCGCGGGCAACGCCTGCGCCAGCTGGAGGAGGTTCAGGGTGCCGGTCACCTTGGCTTGCGCGATGCTTTCGAAATCCTGCCAAGTGGCGTCGGCGAACGCCGCATCGATGGTGCTACCGGCGACGTGGTACAGGCTCTGGATCGGTTGCGGCAAGGTCACGCCGACAAAGGCTGCGCGTAACGACGCGGCATCGTCGATATCCGCTTGCAGCCAGATCAAACGCGCGCCGGTGCCCCGCAATGTTTCCGCCAAGGCAGCGGGCTGCGCCTGGCGGCTGACGGCGACGATGGTTTTCACCCCGCGCCTGGCCAGACGCTCGATCAGGCGCAGGCCGATGTCGCCACTGGCGCCGGTGACCAGCGCACAATCCTCCGCCGCCAAGGCCGGTGCTTGCGGCGCCAGGGCTTGCCAACGTGGCACCCAACGCTCCAGCCCATCCAGGCGCACTTCGGCTTCCGGGTTGCGGCAGAACACTTCTTGCACCAGTCGCTGCAGATCGAGCGTTGCCCACTGCGTGTCGATCAGACGAGCCTTGATTCCGCGGCTTTCGTTATTCAGTGCGCGTAACCAGCCTGCCACCAAAGCGCTCAAGCAAGGTTCGCCCTGCGCCTGCAATGCCTGCGGGGCAATGACGATCACCTCGCGCGGTGCATCTGCGCCTTGCGCTTGCCAGCTCTGCAATTGTTGCCACAGCGCGTGCAAGTCAGCCAAGCCGGCATCCACCGCCAGCAGCAGAATGTGCCGTTCGAAGCGTTTGTCGGAGGCGCCGACGACGCGCTGAACGCCGACCGGCTCGATACCTTGGCTCAGCCGCTCCAGCCAGGCGGAGGGCACGGCGTTGCCGAAAAGCTGAACGGCCCACTGCTCGGCCGCCACTTGGCCCGGCTGCGCAGCAACGGCCTGCCAAGTCAATGCGCAGGTCTGCACCTGCGGCGCTTGCGAACCCTGCAACAAGCGCTTAGAAATCCGCCGCAGTTTAAGACCATCGAGTTCCAGCAGAAGCTGGCCAGCGTCGTTCCATACGGCGATCCGGTAGCTGAGGAATTTATCGCCCAACACGCCCGAGTGTTGCTGAATGCCGACCACCCCCTGGCTGGCCATTGCCGCGGTATCGATCCAGAAGCTCTCGATGGCGACGGGTAGGTAAAGGAAATCATGCCGGGTGATCTCCGCCAGCGGCCCGTGCAGCACCGAGGCCATGTGCAGGAAGCTGTCGAGCATGCCTGGCGCCAGGCTGAACTTGCGCTGCCGTTGATCCAGATCCAGCGGCGCGCGCCACTCGCCCAATGCCTGCCATTCCTGTGCGTCCGGCGCCAGGCCGATGCGCTCCAGCCAGCGGAAAGACGGTCCATAGTGATAGCCGCCTTGCCACAAGGCGTCGTACAAGGCGCTGGCGGGAATATCCAGGGTTAGCGCCGCTGGGCGGGCGATAGCGGGACGCGCAGGCTCTTGGGACAAACGCGCGACAGCCAGTTGATTCCAGCGGCTACCCTGTTCGCCCATCGCGTAGGCCTGCAATTGCCCGCTGGCGGTGTCGAGCTGGTATTGAACGGACGTCGTGGGGTGCTCCGCCAGGCTCAGCGTGGCGCCGATTTCGATATCGCTCAGGCGCACCGCGTCCTGCGGGCATTCGCTGACGGCCAATTCGAGGAAAGCGACGACATGGCTGGCGGCGGCCAACAGGGTTTGGCCATTGACCGCATGCTGGCCCAGGTCGTAGGGCTGCTGACCCTGGTAACTCTGCTGGTAGACCACCTGACTCGGCGCCATGAAATACCGTTGGCCCAGCGGATTGCGTTGCTGCAGCCAGGTTTGCTCGCCGCCGCTGGCGATCCAGTGCGGCACCGCGCGGAACGGATACAGCGGCAGAGGCGTATGGGCCGCCGCGGTTTGCCCGTCGAAGGCGCACCAGTCCACCTCATGCCCCAGGCAATACAGCTGGGCCAGGCTATCGAGCAGGGTCTGGTTATCCTCCTGTTTGCGGCTCAAGCTGCTCAACCAGCGATGCTCGGCATCGCCACTGACGGCCATGCGCGCCATCCCCAGCAGGGTCCTGTCCGGGCCGATTTCCAGCCAGGTGGTGATGCCCTGGCGTTCCGCCTCGCAGATGGCCGCGTGGTATTGCACGGGGGCCATTACGTGACGCACCCAGTAGTCGGCGCTGGCGAGTTCCGCCCCGGCCAAGCGACCGCTGATATTGGATACCAGGGGAATCTGCGGCGTCTGGTAGGTGATGGTCGATGCGACTTCGCGAAAGGCGTCGAGCATCGGCGTCATCAGCGCCGAGTGGAACGCATGGCTGACATCCAGGGCTTGGTGCTTGATGTTCTGCTGCTGGAGAAAGCCGATGAAGTCCTGCATCGCGCTCGCTTCGCCCGCCACCACCTGGGCGCTTGGCCCATTGAGTGCAGCGATCGACAGCCCGGGATAAGCCGGCAGCCAGGTTTCCACTTGGTTCTGCGCGGCCATCACCACGGTCATCGCGCCGGGCGTGCACAGATCCGCCATCAGCCGGCCGCGCGCGGCGATCAAGCGAATCCCGTCCGCCTCGCTGAACACGCCAGCGATGCAGGCGGCGGCGAATTCGCCGACGGAATGGCCTAGCAGCATATCCGGCTGCAGCCCCCAGGATTGCCACAGCCGCGCCAGGGCGACTTCCAAGGCGAACAGCGCGGGCTGGGTAAAACGGGTGTCCGCCAGACGATGTGCCGGCTCCTCCCACAAAATCGACAGGAGCGGTTGCGGCAGCAGCTCGTCGAAGGTCGCGGCGAGCCGATCGAGAATGGCGCGAAAACCCGGCTGCGTCTGGTACAGCTGCCGGGCCATGCCCAGATACTGGCTGCCCTGGCCGGTGAACAGCCACGCCGTCGGCGCCCGACGCGCCGGCTCTGCCGCAGTGCCAGTGGCCAGCCGGACAGTGCGGTCCGGCCCCACCAGCAGCGCATTACGGTAGGCCAGATGGCCGCGGCGCCGACGGCTGGCGCGGGCAAGTGCCGCTACAGAACCGGCCTGGGCGCGCTGCGAATAAGCCTCGGTAAGCAGGCGCAGGGATTCCGGATGGCGGGCCGACAGAGTGATCAGTTGGCAGCTGTCTGCGGCACTGTCGACGTCGGCGTCCTGTTGCGCCGCGCTGGAAAGGATGACGTGGGCATTGCTGCCGCCGAAGCCGAACCCGGATACCGCCACGCTGGCGGCGTCGCTAAAGGCTTCGACTTCCTGCTGGATGCGCAACGGCGAGCCGGCCCAATCGAAATGACGGGTCGGGGTCTGCACGTTCAGCGATGGAATCCAGACGCGGTGGTGCAACATCAGCGCGGCCTTGATCACCCCGGCGATGCCGGCAGCGGCCTCGAGATGACCGATATTGGTTTTCACCGAACCAAGGCGCAGGGTCCCGCTGCGCTGTTGGCCATACACGGCATCGAGCGAATGCAGTTCGATCGGATCGCCCAAGGAGGTGCCGGTGCCGTGGCATTCGACATACTGAATCGCGTCCGCCGCTTTACCCGCCTTGGCCAGGGCATCGCGCATCAGCATCTGCTGGGACAAGGCATTGGGCGCGGTGAGGCCATTGCTGGCGCCGTCCTGGTTGATCTGGCTGGCGTCGACCACGCCGTAGATACGGTCGCGATCCCGTTGTGCCTGGGCCAGGGGTTTGAGCACCACCACGCCGCAACCCTCGCCGCGCACATAGCCGTCGGCGGCGTCATCGAAGGTCTTGCATTGGCCATCCGGCGCGAGCATCCCGGCCTGGGAGAAAATCACATGGAGCTCGGGAATCAGCATCAAATTCACCCCGGCCACCACGGCCAGCTCGCTTTCCCCGGCGCGCAGGCCCTGAGCTGCCAGATGCAACGAGGTCAGCGACGACGAGCAAGCGGTATCGCTGGTAATGCTCGGGCCGTTGAAGCCCAGCAGATAGGACACGCGGTTGGCCAGGATGCACAGTGCATTGGAGGTGCCGGACCACGGCGAGACCGCATCCGCGGTGTTCGCCAGCAGTCGCGAGTAATCGTTGGTCGAGGCGCCGACATAAACCCCGACCGGTCGGCCGCGCAGCGTGTCCACCGACAGGCCCGCGTCCTCCAGCGCATGCCAAACGGTTTGCAGGAGGATGCGCTGCTGCGGGTCCATCAAGCGCGCTTCTTTGGGCGTAATGCCGAAGAACGCCGCGTCGAAGCCCTCGACATCCTCGATAAAGCCGCCATAGGCGGAGCGCGAAGTGCCCGCTTCGCCGTTTTCGCCCTGCACCGCTCGCCAATCCCAGCGTGCGGCGGGGATTTCCTGGATGGCGTTTTCCTTGCCTAGCAGCAGACGCCAGAAACCGTCCAGGTCCTGCGCGCCGGGGAAACGGCAGGCCATGCCGACAATCGCCAGGGGCTCCGCAGTGGCGACGGGCCGACTTTCCGCTAGGCCTGCCTGGCTGTCGACACCAGCCAAATAGGCGGCGAGCGCTGCGATCGAGGGGTAATCGAACAACAGGGTGGCGTTGAGGCTGCGCCCGTAGAGGTCCTCCAGTTCGCCGACGATGCTCACCGCCTGCTTGGAATCCAGGCCCATCGACTGGAACGGCTGATCGCGTTCCGGGCTGGTGCCTTCCGGCATATAGGCTTTGACCAGTACCGCGAGTTGCGCTTCCCATTGGCGCTGGCTGAAGGACACGAGCGAAGGTGCCGCAACCCGCTCCGACGCTTGTGTCGTCACCGGCGCGGCCGCCTGCAGCGCGGCGCGCTCGCGCGAGTCGTAGAGCAGGTTGAGGCTACCCTCGTTCATCTGCTGCAACGCCTTGCGCCGCTGGATTTTGCCGCTGGTGGTCTTCGGCAGACTGGAGGCGGCGATCAGCAGAGTCGCATAAGGGGTGACCTGGAAACGCTCCTGCAAACAGGCGTTGATACCATCCGCCAGGCCGCGCAAGGTCTCCTCGTCGCCGATCTTGCGCTCCACTTCCTGAATGATCACCAGGCGCTCGGTGCCCGATTCGCTATCGAGCAAACCCACCGCTGCGCCGTGGCCTTCGCGCAGGCGCTCGTCGCTTTGTTGCAGGCCGCGTTCCAGATCCTGCGGGTAGAGGTTGCGGCCGTTGATGATGATCAGCTCTTTCAGGCGACCGGTGACGATCAGTTGATCGCCGAGCCGGTAACCCAGGTCACCGGTGCGCAGGTACTCGCCGTCCTGGCCCTGGATACGCGCGGCGAAGGTTTCGCGGGTCTCCTGCGGTTTGTTCCAATAGCCTTGGGCGACGCTCGAGCCTTGCAACCAGATCTCGCCGACGCTGCCATCCGGACAAGCTATCGATGTTTCCGGATTGACGATCGCGCAGTGCTCATAGGCGATTTCGCCGCTGCTGATCAGAATCTGCCGAGCGCTGTCGACGGCCGACTCCAGGGCCATCAGCGGTTCCAGCGGGTACTGCGCCAGCCCCACGCCGCCCTCGAGCGCTGCGGCATCCACCGCGCAGCTCAGCGGGCCGGCATCGAAGCTATTGGCCGACACCAGCAGCGTGGCTTCCGCCAGGCCGTAGCAAGGCACCATCGCTTGCGGACGGAAACCCGCCGAGGCGAAATAGTCGGCGAAACGGCGCTGGGTCTCATGGTGAATGGGTTCGGCGCCATTGAAGGCGACCCGCCAGGACGACAGATCCAAGCTATCGCGCTGGGCTTCACTGACCCGCCGCACGCAAAAATCATAGGCGAAGTTGGGCGCGCCGCTGCTGCTGACGCCATAACGGCTGATGGTTTCCA
The DNA here is from genome assembly GCF_946885885.1 of uncultured Pseudomonas sp. The sequence goes on along the minus strand of NZ_CAMPHN010000002.1, from coordinate 48,248 downwards.
GCCAGCGGATCGGCCGCTTGAGGAAGGTCATCGGCGACATCAGGTACACCGGAATCCCGGCGAATAATGGTTGCAGAACGCCGCCGATCAAGCCCATGTCGTGATAGGGCGGCAACCAACTGGCGCCGACGGTCGCATCGCTGTGATTGAAGGCGCGGTAACTCAGTTCGGAGTTATGCAGCAGGTTGCGGTGGCTGACCATCACGCCCTTGGGGCTGCCGGTGGAGCCTGAGGTGTATTGCAGAAACGCCAGGGTGTCCGGGCCGATATCCGGTTGCTGCCATTGATGGCGGCGTTCCAGGGTGTCGCTGCACAGCACCAGCGGCGCATGGATTTCGCCGCGCGCCAACCAGGCCGCCGTGGCCGGCTCCTGTTCCTGGGTGGTCAGAATCAATTTCGCGCCGGCATCGCGGACGATCGAATTCAGCCGGTCGTGGTCCTTCGGCGATTGGATCGCATAGGCCGGCACCGCTACCAAGCCAGCATACAGGCAGGCGAAAAACGCCTCGATATAGGCCAAGCCGGCGGGGAACAACAGCAGTACGCGCTCGCCCGGCTGCGCCAGCTGCTGTAGCTCCGCCGCCAGGCTCATCGCCCGCGCCCGCAACCCGTCGAAGCTCATCACCCCGGCTTCGTCCAGGTTGTCGCGTAGGAAGGTATACAGCGGTTTATCCGCCAGGACGCTCGCGCGGTCCTCTACCAGTTCCAACATATTGCGGTAGTCGGCGTGACGGGGGATAAGGCGATTCATGGCGAAACTTCCCTGTGAATGACGGTTAATGGCATCAAGCGATAGCGATCAGTGCCGGCTCGAAATGACTGGGCGCGGTGTGGCCGAGCAGGCCGAGGAAACTCGCCGCGACATTCGCCAGCGTGCCTTGGTGGGCGGCCCACTCGACCGGCTTGTGCCGATCGATCAGCAACAGCGGCACCGGGTTGGCGGAGTGCGAACCCAGCGCTTTACCGTTTTCATCGCGCATGCGATCGGCGTTGCCGTGGTCGGCGGTGATCGCCAGTTGCCATTGATGCAGCTCACACCAGGTCACCACCTTGCTCACCAGCTCATCGACGCAACGGGCCGCGCGGGCGGTCAATTCAAGATCGCCGGTGTGCCCCACCTGATCGAGGTTGGGGATGTTGACGATCAGCGCATGGGAACCGTCGCGGCTGGCCAGCAAGGTCTCCAGGGTGTCGGTCATTTGTTGGATCGACATCAGCGGATTGAGGCGGATTTCATCGTCGCTGATGGTCGGAATCATGATGGTTTCCGCCTCGCTATCCGGGCTCATGCCATCCATGAAATAAGTGACATGGGGGAACTTGCACTGTTCGGCCAGACGCGTGGTGCGGTAGCCCAGGCGCTTCAACTGCCGGACCAGGCCGTTGTCGTAGGCACGGGTGGGAAAGAACACATCGTCCACCGGCACCGCGTCCTGCTTGAGTTCGATCAGCGACAACACGCGGCAGTGCTCGTTCAGGCGCTTGGCCAATTGGGAAATCCGATCCGCGCGGTGCAGGGTCAGCAGCACCGTATCGCCCGCAGCGATGGACTGGCCGCCGGCGCAATAGGCCGGCGGGAAGCTGGCTTCGCTGTCGCCGGCCAGGTGCTCGCGCAACGCGTCGGGACTGAAGACATTGTCGCGACTGGCATCCATCAGGGCTCGGCAGCATTCGTCGGTGAGCGCCCAATTACCGCTGCGGTCCATGCCCCACTTGCGGCCCATGACGCTGGACAGCACCACAGAGGAGTCCTGCAGGCTTTCGAGGGCCGCTCGCAGCTCATCGAGAATCGCCGGTGCACTGCCGGCCTGGCTGTCCACGCCGTCCAACAGCAGGTGCAGATAGACCTTGGCGAAACCCGCCTGGCGCGCGACTTGCGCGGCCATGCTCAGGGTCTGCCAATGGGCGTGCACACCGGCGTCGGAGAGCAGGCCGACGACATGGACGGCCTGTTTCTGCGCCAGCCGTTGCCACACCGGCGATTGCAGCCAGACGCCGCTGTGATAACCCTCGCGCACCCGCGCCAAGGTCGATTGCAACACCTCGCCCGAGCCGATGGTCAGATGGCCGACCTCGGAATTGCCGGCAACGCCTTCATCCAGGCCAATGGCACTGCCCGAGGCCTGCAACAGGGCGTGGCCATGCCGCTGCATCAGGCTATGCACATAGGGCATGTGCTCGGCGGTGGTGGCGCTGGCCGCGCGCCCCTGCTCCGGCGCCATGCCCATGCCGTCGAGAATCAGCAAGACGCCTTTCTCCGCGTTCATCAACCCACCTCCAACTGAATGAAGCGCCGGCTCTGTTCCGCGCGCGGCATTTTAAAGATCTGTTGAGTGGCGCCGTATTCGCACAGCTGCCCCACACCGTCCACGCAACAAAACATCGCGGTGTATTCGCTTAGACGCTTGGCCTGGCCGACACTGTGGGTCACCAGCAGCACCAGCTTTTCCCGACCCAGGCGGGCCATGATGCGTTCGATCTTTTCCGTGGAAATCGGATCGAGCGCCGAGGTGGGCTCGTCGAACAGCAGGATGTCGGCGTTCTTCAGCAGCCCCATGGCGATGCACAGGCGCTGCTGCTGGCCACCGGAAAGGGTTTGCGCATTGACCCGCATCCAAGCGCTGCCCAGCTCCGCCAACAGCCCGGTCTGCTCAAGGGCATGACTCATCTGCGCGGGCCATTCGCCACGGGAAATACCGCGTTTACGCAACGGAATCTTCAGGTTGTCGTACACCGAACAGGGAAATACGGTGGGTTGCTGCCAGATCATGGCGAAGCGCGAGGAGGGAATCCTGACTTCCTCGGCACAACAGCGCACATCGATATGGCCATTCACCCGTATGGAGTCGTCATGCAGGCTGGCCAGCGCCTTGAGCAGCGTGCTTTTGCCGCAGCCGGACGGCCCCATCATGGCGATCACCCCGGTTTTCGGGATGCGCAGCTGGGGTATTTCGAGAATCCGGCGGCTGCCCGCGCTGACATGCAAATCACGGATTTCGATGCCGTGGTTCGGACTGTGATCGAGGAAATGTTCGAACGAGAAATCGATAGCTCTATTCATCTCAAGCCCATCCTTGTGCGGTTCGTGCGGTTCTTTTTTGATAAAGGGTCAATGCGACGCGGGGGATCACCAGGATGGAAATCAGCCCGAGCAGCAGCAATAGCGAGAGCGATTTCGCCTCGATCATGCCGCCGGGCGTATCCATGGCCAGAATGTAGATGTGGTAATTGATCAGCCGTACCGAATCCAGCAGGCTGCTTGGGAAACCGGTCAGGGCGCCGCAGGTCAGCATGACCGCGGCGGTGTCGCCCAAGGACGTGGCCCAGCCCAGCACGAAAACCTCGAATAACTGCTTGCGGTTCATCTTCAGCATCAGCCGGAACTGGAACTCCAGCGGCCCGACGCCATAGGCTTTCGCATGCAGCAAGTAGCGCTCACGCAAGGGCGCCAATACCTGAAGAAACGCCGTCACCATGGTCGGATAGAGCAGCAACAACAGCGTGAGCATGGCCGACAGCATCGACCAGCCCAGCCCCAACAGGTTGCAGAACACCAGAAAGCCGATCACCCCGAGAATGATCGAAGGCATGGCGGCCAGAATGTACGAAGACAACTGCGCCATGACCCGCACCGCGGGCGGCGCGGGCATGATATTGGCCAGCACCCCGGCCAGCAGATAGGCGGGGAAGAACGCGATCAGCGCCGCTCCCACCGTCACCACCAAGGTACCCACGACGATGCCCAAGGTGGTGGTTTTGATCACCACGGGTCCGACGAAGAAACCAATGAAAACCAGGGTCAGCGCCAGGTAAGCCCAGAGCAGCCATTGCCGTCTAAACATGGCGACTCCTGAACTGGGGCAGCAACACCAGCAGAATCACCACCAGGCAAATCGAGGCCAAGGCGAACAGCGCCGTTTCATGCATGCCGCTGGCGTAATCCATCTCCAGGGCGATGGTCGCGGTCAGGGTACGCACGCTGTCGAACGGCGAACCGGTGACCTGCACGCTATTGCCCGCCAACATCAACACCACCAGGGTTTCGCCGAACAGCCGGCAGAAACAGTAACTGATGGTGGACATGAGCAAGGCTGGCTGGCTTTTGAAAAAGTACAGCGTGCGATCGAGTGAATTGAGCGCGAAGGTTTTTTCCAGCCCCTGGAACCGAGACTGATGCGCCGTGTAACTGCGATAGAACAGCAACGTGGCCGTGGGGAAGATCAACAGGGTCAACCCCAGGGCCGCGGTCAGCACACAATAGCCGGAACCCTCGATGGCGCGGACCAACGGCGCCAACTGGGACAAAGCCCAGACACCGACCACCACCGAAGGTATCGATACCCAGACTTCGAGCACCGACACGGTCACACCGGCCAACCAGTGATTGCGGTTTTCCGCCAACTGCAGGCTCATCAGCCAGCCCAGCAGGATACACAGCGGCAACGCCAGCGCCACGATATAGAGGCTACCGAACAGTGCCACGCCGATGCCGAAATCGCCGTTATCCGGCGCCCAATCCAGCTGCAACCAGGCCGTGGCGGGCATGCCGGCGAAGAACGGCAAGGACTTCCAGACCGGGAACAGCACAATCAGTACGGGCAGCAGCGCCAATATGACCGTAATCCAGTACATAACATGACTTCCATATCAACGGGCGGGCCCGTCCAGCCGAGAGTTCGGGGTGGGGCGTTGTCAGAGCACCGGCATCACGTGGTGATCGAGAAATACCTTACGCGCAGCCTCATCGCTCAGAACCAGGCGCATACGCTCTTTAAGCGCCGCGTTCTTGCGCAGGAACACCAGGTTAAGCTCGCGCGCCAGCAGGTACTTGCCCGCGGCGACGTTCTCCGGCGTACCGCTTTCGCCATCGAGGGTCAGGATGCGGATACTTTCGCCGTTGAGCACCGCTTCTTCGGCATCGGCATAGGAGACATAGGCCAGCGCATTTTTGTCGTTGGCGACCGAGGTGATGGCCTGGCCGTTGGCGCCGATGATGATCAGGTCCTTGCGCGTTTTGCCGAGCAGATCGAAGTGGGCGTCGAACACTTCCTTGGTCGCGCGCCCCGCTTCCTTGCCGACCGCATGGATCGGCTCGCCGTCGTCCCAGGTGCTGACTTTGCCGCTGTAGATATCGACGACCTGCTGCGTTGTGATGTCGCTGAGGTTTCGCTGCTTATTGGCGATCAGCACCACCCAATCGCGGGCGATGACCAGATGATCGAAGTCCTTGCTTTCGTCCTCGGTCAACGCCCGGGAAACCATGCCGATCTGCGCCATGCCCATCTTGGTGCTCTTGATCCCGGCGCCGGAACCGCCACCCTGGATGCGTGCATCGATGCCATGCGCTTGCAGCGTCGGCATCATTTGTTCCATTAGCGGCATGATGGTGCTACTGCCCGCCAAGGTGATGGTTTCGGCGTTCGCCCATCCGGCAACCATGGCCATCAACAATCCTGCCCATACTTTCATAACAATAAGTCCCTTTCAGTTGAAATTAATGGATGCAGCTCAGGCTGCGTGGAAATCGACGAAACGCTGCATCTCGGCCCAGTAGCCCGGGAAGGATTTGGAAACGCAGGCGGGCTCCGCCACCGTAATTCCCGGTGCGATCAGCCCCAGCAACGAAAACGCCATGGCGACGCGATGGTCGTCGTAGCAATGAATACACGCCGGCGTGAAGACGTCGGCCGGGTAGACGCGCAACCAATCCTCGCCTTCATCGACCTTAACGCCCAATCGCGCTAGCTCGGCGCAACAGGCGGCGATGCGATCGCACTCCTTGATACGCAAATTGGCGATATTGCTGATGGTCACCGGGCCGGCCGCCTGCGTGGCCACCACCGCCAGGGTCAGTACCACATCCGGCATGATTTCCATGTCGACTTCGAGGCCACTGAGCGGCTTGCCCGTCAGCACCACGGCATTGTCTTCTTCGCGCAACTCGCAGCCCATCTGCTCGAAAATGCGCAACAGCCCGACATCGCCCTGGGCGGATGCCAGGTCGATACCCGGAACCCTCACCGTGCTCTGGGTCAGCACCGCGGCCGCCAACAGATAGGACATGCCGGAGGCATCCACTTCCACGCGAATATCGCGGCAGTTCACCGCCCCCGGATAAACGCGGTAGTGGCCCTGGGCGACCTTTTCGGCGCGCAGCCCCACGCTATTCATCATCGATAGAGTCATATTGACGTAAGGCTCGGAGACCAGATGGCCCTTGACCCGAACGTCCAGGCTGGCGAACTGCGACTGCTGGGAGGCATGAATCAGCAGACTGGTCAGGAACTGGCTGCTGACGCTGCCGTTGACCTGCCAATCGCTCTTCCGGATTTTGCCGCCCTGAATCCGCACGGGCAGGCAGCCGGAGAGTTTCAGGCACTCATAGCGGATGCCGATATCGCCGAGGGTTTTCAGAATGTCCTGCATCGGCCGCTCGCTAAGCCGTGCATTGCCGGTGACCAGCGTTTCCCCCTCGACACCGGAAGCAAACGCCAGGATCAGGCGCGCGGGCGTGCCGGCACCGCCCATGAATAGCGGCAGCTCGGGGGCGGTCAGACGCTCAGAAGTGCGCTCCACCACAAAGGAATCGGCATGCTGCTCGACATGCAAACCGCCGAACGCATCCAACGCCTTCGCCAAGAGGCAGGTGTCGTCGCAGATCAGCGCGTTATGAATGGTGGTGCGACCCAGCCTATGGGCGGCGAGGATGAGCGCTCGATTGGTGAAGGATTTGGAACCGGGGATATGCGCCTCGTAGGCATCGGCGCGTTTATTGCGGATTAACGGCAGGCAGTCCATGTCTGTACTCCATCACAAAACAATCCGAAGGCTCGTTGAGCCAATAACAAGCGGACGGCAGCATACATCAACATATGCCCATGTGTACACATACGCATTCGTTATTTTCTTGTGAAAAAATTAGACTGGTTGCTTACCACCCCAAGTTCAGATTGTGCGGATGCAGCAATCCATGGCCGAACGCCTGCAGCCAAAATCGGGACGAATCCGTTCTGGCTTGAGCGCCTGGCGAGCATTGGTAACGCTCGAGGGTAAGGCCCGAAGCGGAAGCCCGGGGCCAGGCTGAACGACTGCCGGAGCTTTGTGAGCTGGCAAATCGTTAGCAGAGAATCGCGGATTGAAATCCGACGAGATGTAGGAGTTGGCGCATAAAAACGGAACCGGCAGAAGGGAACTCACTCCCCGTCGGCCGACCTCCACACTCCCTGCCGCCAGCACGGCACCGCTTAGGCGTCGCGCGCTGAAACAGTGACAACAAGCTATGACCAGAACCGTGACGCGGCAAGCTGCATCCCACCTAATGGCTGAGGATCTAAAAGAAATGCAACGTGCTTCACGTAAATGGATTGCATAACGCTAGCGCCGTCATTTTGACTATGGATGGCGTGTCCTGCCTGGCAAAAACCTAGCGAGCCGCCCCCCCCTATCTGATCAAAGCCGCGTCACGTCCGGGCTGACGGCTTACCGGCCAAGGCGCGCTGAAAGAGCGCCGGAGTACATGCTAGGCAACGATGCAGCATCGCTACGGCAAACAAGGTCGCCAACGGGGCACCGCTATAGAAGAGCCCATACGGCCATTCCAGCCCTGGCCCCACTGCTTTCTGCCAAATCCCCCAGAACACCAGCATGATGCTCGCGTGAGCGAGGAACATCAGATAGATCATGGGGTCCAACCGCGCCAACAGGCTGCCCACTGCCAGCCGACTCAGCCCGTGGGCCGCCAGCAGGAAGGCGCCACTCACCAGCAGGCGCGACAGCGCGTCAGCCGCATTGTCACGGTATTCGTCGACGACCAGCGGAGCCAGCCCAACCGCCGCCAAAGGCACCAGCAGCGCTGCCGCCAACTTGCTCAGCGTGCCCAGGCTTGGCCGGTACAGGCTGCCCTGCAACCCAAGATAGATGCCGGCGCAGAAGAACATCAGGATAGATGGGCGCATGACCACCGGGGCGAAACCCAGGGTAAGCCCCGCCAACCAGAGCAGCGCCAAGCCGGCCGCACCGGTACGCCGCAGCAGCGCCAACAGCACAGGTAGCAGCAGCGAGCAGACGAAGATGTCCCTGAGGAAGTTGAGCGCGGTGGTCGCCGAGCCATAGTTGTAGGCCGTCACCCGGTCCAACAGCAGCGGCAGTTCTGCCCACTGCAGGCGCGGCAGTTCGCGCAGCACCGCCGTCTGCGCGCCGCTGGCCAGCCATATCAGCACAGAGAGCAGGATGATCACGGCGTTCCAGCTGATCAGCGGCACCATCAGGGTTTGCCAGCGCTCGCGAGCATAGACCGCCCAGTTGTTTCGGCGCGCATAGGCCGCCACCGCCAGAAATCCGCCCAACACACTGAGTGCAGGCACGCTGGCCCGCCCCAGGGTATCGGCGAGCACAGCTTTAAGCAGGGTCAAATGCGCGGGCAGCTCGCCGGCAAAACTGTCCAGACCAGGGTTCACATGCACGTAGCTCATAAAAAATATGCACAGCACCCGACAAATCTTGATTGCCTCGGACTCGCTTGGCGTCATCTGCAAAACTCTATTGATATGTAAGTCGCCGCGTAGTCGCTCGGCATGGCGGCCCGCTAAGCGGAATCGCGCCAGATCAGCGTGCGCAGCAGAAACAGCGGATTACCCAGCACATAGCGCTGGAACAAGCGCCTGGGTTCGAGCATCAGCCTGAACAGCCACTCGCAGCCGAGACGGCGCACCCAGCGGGGCGCGCGGCTGACCTTGCCACCGAGAAAGTCCAGTATCGCCCCGCCGCACACCACCAAACAGGGCATGCCGCTGGCGACGATCCTGGCGGCCAGCTGTTCCTGCTTGGGCATGCCCATGCCCAGCACGATCAGCTCTGGCCGCAATTGCCGGGCAAGCAAGGTGTAGGCCTCCAGCTCGGCGAAACCATGCTGGGAAGACACCACCTGCACGCCGAAGCGCGCTTCGCTGTGGCGTACCGCATTGGCCAGAAACGGCTCCTGGGTGCCCCAGAACGCGACGCGCCTACCCCGGTAAGCGGCGAGCAGCTTGGGGATGAAATCGGTGCCGTTCATATTCAGCCCCGGCATCAGCCCGCGGCGGCGGAACAAGATGGTCATCCCGGAGCCATCGCGCAACAGCACATCGGCGGCCGCCAATGCCTGGTAGTAAGCCGCGTTACCCGCGGCCAGATTCATCGCATGGGCATTGACGAAACCCAGGACTGTCGCCGACTCAGGCTTCGACAAACATTCAATCAAGCGCTGTTCATCTTCGAGATCGCCTACCACCCGAAGTTTGTCGACAAGCGCGCGCCAGCGTTGCTGCCAAGCCAAGGTCTGCATCAATCGTCATCCCGCTTCGAACGCACCCAATCGACTTGGCGCTTCAGTAAAAAACCCAGGTACAGAGGTATTTTCTTCAGCGCATAGAAGGGCGCATATAGCAGCGACATAAACGAAATAATCTCGCGCCCGCAGCGCGCCCAGGCCAGCAGGATGGTAACGCCCAGCAGCGCCACCCCGACCGTGGCAATCATTGCTGGCGCCAGCAACCCGCTCAGACCGAACAGCAGCCAGCTCAGGACGAAAGCGGCAACGGCCACCAGGGTCAATAACGCCAGCGGCGGCACCAGCAGATCGAGGGTCATGCCCAACAGCTTCCAGTTGCGCTGCCCAAGCGACTCGACAAGCAACTTGGGCGCATCGCCGAGGATGACGCCAAGGTGGCCATGCTCCCAGCGCGTGCGCTGGCTGCTCAAGCCCTCCTCGCTGCGCGGAAAATAACTGCTGACCCTGGCATCGGGGCAGAACAGTGGCGGCTTGCCGTTGCGGCAAAAGTCCAAACCCATCTTCAAGTCCTCGACCAAGTGGCTGCTGGCCAGGTCGATCAGCGCCAGATCGCGCCAGATAAAGGCCATACCCGAGCCCATCAGCTGACAGGGCCAGCCGAGGCGCACCCAACCGGTCGGGCGCAGCAGGTTCTTCACACACCAGGCGAACTCCGCGATGCGTACCTTCAAGCCGGAACCCTCGGGCGCATGCATCAGGTACAGCGCCTGGGCCGGGCGCTCGGACTGGATGCAGCAGAGGGCCAAACGCTCGATGGCGCCCTCGCCCACCTGGCAATCGGCATCGACGATGATCAGCACTTCAGGTGCGTCGCCCGCCAGGTGCCGCACGCCAAAGTCCAGGGCATAGCCCTTGCCGCGCTGCTGGCTATCACTGCGCTCGATCACCTCGGCGCCGGCCGTTCGGGCCAGGGTTGCCGTGTCGTCGGAGCAGTTGTCCGCGACCACCAGCAGGCGATCACCCACCTGCAGTTGCTGTCGCAATGCACTCAGCGTCGCGACTATCACCGTCGACTCGTTGTGTGCTGGCACCAACACCGCCACCCGCGGACGCGCCCCCGCCAACGCAGGCTGAGCGCGACCCGGCAGGCAGGCGAGTGCGACCTGCACGAACAACACCAGTACCGGCAGCAGGATAGGTAGCAGCAGCGCGCAGAGCAGCCAACTCATTAGATCGATCATCCTTGCGCCCTGAACAGTTCGGCCAACTTGGCCGCCTCGGTATCGATAGCATGGCGCTCCAGCACGCGGCTATAGGCCGCCTCGCCCATGCGCTGCAGCACTTCCGGCGGCTGCGCCAGGCAATCCGCCAGCGCCGCGGTCAACTCCTCCACCGCCCCGGCGGGAAACAACCAGCCGTTCTCGCCCTGGCAAACCAGCTCCGGAATACCCGCCACATAGGTGGTAAGCACCGGACGACGCAACGCCATCGCCTCCATGATCACCACCGGCAAACCCTCGGCAAAACTCGGCAACACCAGGGCGCGCGCCGCGAGGATTTCCGCCCGCACCTGCTCGCTGCTGATCCAACCGGTAATCCGCACCCGGCCCTGCAAGCCATAGCGCTCGATCAAGGCCTCGATCTCCGCGCGCATCTCGCCATCGCCGGCCAGCACGATCTCGAATGCCTGGCCTTGCTCAGCCAACAGGTTGGCGGCCTGCATCAATAACAGCTGCCCCTTCTGCTCGCACAGCCGGCCCACGCAGACCAGACGCGGCACGGCCGGCATAGCGACCGGCGGCACATCGTGAAAGGCCCGCTCCAGCCCGCAATGCACCACCTTCACCTTTGGCCAATGGGCGTGGTCGACCCAACGAAACAGCTGGCTGCGCCCATAGGAACTGATCGCCACGACGAAGGCCGCCCGCCGTACCTTTTCGCCCAGGTGAATGAATTGTGGTTTATCGAACTCTTCAGGGCCGTGCACGGTGAAGCTGTAGGCCAGCCCACCGAGCGCCTGGGCCAGCATCACCACCTCGGCAGAATTGGTGCCGAAATGCGCATGCACATGACTGGCGCCGAACCCGCGCAACCAGGGCAACAAACGGCAAGCCTCGGCCAGATACACCAAGTGGTAAGGCCAGGCGCGGTCGGCGCGCCGGCCCATGCGCAGCGCCAGCACAAGCGCCGCAAAGAAGCGCGACGGCCGGTTCAGCAGCGCCTGCAAAACAGGTACTACCAGCCCCTTCAGGCCATTTTGCAGCACATAGCGCGTGCGCTCGCGCTCGCGCAGATCCTCCTCGTCCACCAGCCCGTCATCCCAGCCGCGCAAAGCAATACGCTGCACTTCGAAGCCATTGCGCTCCAGCGCCAGAATCTCCCGGCGGATAAAGCTGTGGCTGACCTTGGGGTATTGATTGATGAAGTAGGCGATACGCATTGGTTACTCTTCAGAATACTTACGAGGTTTGACTACCGCGGGAATCCCCACCGCCATGCAATGTTCTGGCACATCGCTCAATACCACCGCGTTCGCGCCTATCACTGCGTGCTTGCCGATCTTCACCGCGCCGAGAATTTTCGCGCCAGCACCGATATCGACATGCCCAGCAATCTGCGGCGCACCGCCGGGGCCGCGCGTGCCGATGGTCACCTGCTGGAAGATCAGGCAGTTGGGGCCGATGCTGGCATCGGGATGAATCACCACGCCGTTGGCATGGGGCAGCAATAGCCCCCCGGCAATTTTTGCGTTGAGCGGAATATCCGCCCCGGTTATCACACTCCAGAAGCCATGGCGCAGCACCGCCCACTTCTTCAACAGCGGCGCCAGTGGGTTAGGCGAAGCGCTATGCCGCTGGTAGGCGCGAATGCTCGCCAGCAACGCTCGTGAGGGCGCCCAGGCAAATCGCGCCTTGTGCTCGCGCGACATGTCGGGAATTTCGGCCGATGGCACGGATACTTTTTCCACCTATTTGTACTCGATCAATGTCGACCTGCCGGCACCGAGCCGACGCCCCAGGAATTTGACCTGCCCGAGCATCTCGGGGAATTTGCCCAGCACTAGAAACAATGCCAGCAGCCAGTTTTCTCGCGGCGATCTAGCGCCACGCACAGCCAGACGAACGATTTGCAGCGGATAGACCAGCAGCAGAACCAATGCCAACCAGCCAAAAAGAGTGCTGGCCATAACGATGGCTAGCGGGATGCCCAAGCCCCATAACCAGGCACGCCGCGACTCGCGCAACCAATGCCGCTCCGGCGCCGCGCCATGCAAAAAAGCGCCCTCGGCAAAGGCGTGGCCGGCGCGCAGGCTGCGCTGCCACCATTGGCTGAAGCGTGTGATGGCGGCGTCGTGCAGGGTCATCTCTTCGCCCAAGCGCCAGACTTTCCAGTCAGCCGCGCGCAGCCGCACACAGAGTTCAGGCTCCTCCCCGGCGATCAGCTCTGGACGAAAGCCAGCCGCTGCGGCAAAGGCCTCGACACGCATCAGCGCATCGCCGCCACAGGCTTTCGCCTCGCCGATCGGGGTATCCCATTCGAGATCGCACAGCAGGTTGTAAATCGAGCGCTGGGGAAAACGCTCCCGACGGCGCCCGCAGACCACGGCAACGTCCGCGTGCCGATCGAGGAAAGCCTGCGCCTTGGTCAGCCAGCCCGGCACCACCTCGCAATCGCCATCGACGAACTGCACATAGGCAATCGCCGGCTGTAGCCGCTGCAAGCGAGCAAAGCCCTCGTTGCGGGCACGCGCCGCGGTAAACGGCATGCTCATATCCAGCTCGACCACCTCGACGCCCAGCTCCCGCGCCATCCGCACCGAGCCATCGGTGGAGCCGGAGTCGACATACACCACCTTGTCCGCCGTGCCGAGCAATGAAGCCAGGCAGCGCTCAAGCCGTTCGCCCTCATTACGACCGATAACAACCACACCGACTGCCGTAGTCATGGCCTTCACTCAGCGCCGCATCAACGCGTTTTTGACCAGCCGCAGACAGGCCACGCCGTCACGCACAAGCGGCGTAGTGTCATACCAACGCAAGTCATGGATGTCGGTTCGTGACGCACGCTGGAAGCCAAGCTCTGGCATGGCCAATACGGTCTTGAACTGTGGGTTCGCGCGCCTGAACCAGTTGTAAGCACCATCGACGTGCATAGGACCACCTTCGGGATCTCCCGCAGGCCGATCCAGGATTTTTTCCAAGTAGTGCACTGCCGCCGAGATCGCCTCGCCCTGAAAAACCACGAAATGGGTCGTTCCAATCAGCTCATCCGGTCGGCTTTCCACCAATCCGCCATGGGCCGGGCCGCAGGAAACCTGTGCCATGTGGTAACCGCCATAGAACATTGACCAATTGGCGCTTTCCAGTCGTTCGACAATTGACCCAATACGCGCATTGAAATCTGCGGCGAAATCCAAGTCATCCTCGAAGATCGCCACGCGCTGCAGGCCCAGACGCTGGGCGCTACGCAGCACACCCAGATGGCTCAGGAAACAGCCTCTGGCGCCGATACTGGGAAAGCCTTCGGGCGCATCCGGACGTACCGCCGGAAAAAGCTCGACGTTCGCCTGCGCAAGGCTCAGCCCTATGGCTCTCAACTGCGCGGCCATTTCGCTTCGACGATCCGTCCGCGCTGGCAGATTGATAATGAAAATTCGCTCGAAATAGTCCAGCGGGTGACTCATAAGTATGCCCTTGTTTCTGCGCGCAGCTTGACGCCAGCGCCACCGCTGCAACATGCGCGGACGAGATTGAATGCATTACCGGCTTTTCACGGTTATCTGCGGCTTACCCGCCAGTACCACCGAGTTTGCTGGCACAGACTGAGCCAACACAACGTTTGCACCGACAAAGCAGTCATCGCCGACTTCGATAGCGCCGACTATTACCGCGCCGGCGCCAATGTCGCAGCGGTTGCCGATTACGGGCTTCAGCCACCTGGGATCACCCCGATGTTTGACGCCGAAGGTGGTGTTCTGGCGGATATGCACATCGTCGCCAATCGCCAGGGCGCCCAATACCATGCCGCCGTGGTGCCAGATGCGTACGCGCCGGCCAACCACGACCGTGTACTTGAGGCTGATACCGCAGAGCCATTCGACGATTTTTTCCAATATCTTGTAGAGCAACGAGAACGGCAAGCGCAGCACGCGATTACCGATACCCATGCGCCAATTACCGTAACGATGCACGGCTAGCGCCCAAAAACCCTGGCTGAACAAGTCACGCTCATGGGTGATGAAGTCCTCCTTGATCAACGCCATAAAGCCGATCCCAGGCGGATTGCAGTTGCGCGTGCCAAGCAGAACATCGGATTCGGGGCGAACGCTTGAAGGCTCGGTCATATCGCCCTGCCACGTAGGTAGTAGTAGCGTAGAAAATCCCACCATAAGCGGGGCGGATCCTCACAGGGCTTGCGCCGCAACCACTGCCACAGCCGACCGAGCGGATAACACAACAGCCAGGCCATATTCGCCATGTGCAGGTAAAGACCACCAAAATTCTTACGGAAAAAATACGCCCTGGAATCGAACCAATACTTAGGTCTGCGCTTGAGCATGCGGGTAGTGCCCGTCACCCCGGACGCCTGGCCGACCAAATGCACCACGCTGAAATCCGGCCAGTACCAAACCTGGTAGCCCTCGGCCTGGGCGGCCAAGCAGTAGTCGGTCTCTTCGAAATACATAAAGTAGTTTTCGTCCATAAGGCCGATGCGCCGCACTACTTCGGCACTGATAAACAGGCTGGCGCCACTAACCCAGTCCACTGGCACTGCGACCGGGCTGGGCGCGGGCGCCACCTGAAAACGCTGTAGCAGGCGCGAAACCGGGCCGAAGGCCAGCGCCGAGTCCACTTCGGAAAAAATGCTCGGTTTCCTGAATGCGCTACGGCGCACAGTGCCGTCCTCATCCTCAACCCTGGAGCCGACTATGCCGACCTGTGGGTTCGCCTGCATAAACTCCAACAGCGGCTGAATGTTCCCCTCCTTTAAATAGGTATCGGGGTTCAACAGCCACACTACATCGGCGGCGGCGCCAGCCAGCGGTAAGAAGCATTGGCGAAGTACTTCGTTATTGCCGTAGGCAAAACCGCCATTGCGCGTCGACTGCATAAAAGTCGCCGGCACTTGCAGATCCATTTGCGCCAGGCCCTGCTGAAGAATCTCGGCAGAGTCGTCGCCCGAGCAGTTATCGATCACCACCGCACTGACTTCGAGCCCCGCGTGGACAATCTTTTCCAGCGAGCGCAAACAGGCCAATGCCAAACCTGGCGTGCGGTAGTTGACGATAACGACCAACAGTTTCATGGCCAAAGTAATCCTTTAGTTCCTACATAGTGCGCAAGGGGAAATGTGGCAGCATCACTACCCCGATTAATTTTTTTCGCCGAAGAAGAATGCCGAACGCATGGCCTTGAGGGTCGGTTCCATTTGCGGATCATAAGCACCTTCGCGCTGCCGGATCAGCTCGATCCAAGGGTAACTCTCAGCGCGCGCCTCCATGCGCGCTACCAGCTCTTCGGTCGTGCAAATGACCTTGGCCGGGTTACCACCTACTACAACTCCAGGCGGCACATCCTTGGTGACCACTGCGCCCGCGGCAACAATTGAATCGGGGCCGATGGTCACACGCGGCATTATCATTGCGCGCGCTCCGACGTAACAGTTATCGCGAATATCTATAGGCCCAACCGAATCGAGTTTCTTATTGAACCGAATATTCAGCATACGGATCACTCCATCATGTCCAAACAGCACACAATCAGAGAGCGTTACGTTATTGCCAATGCGGACAAGCGTAGGGTCGGTAATAATGCAGCCAAGGCTAATTCGAACGCCTCGCCCGACCGAATGCAGGCCGCCCCAGCGAGCTAAATAATCAGCCCATTCTTCGCCCCAGGGCTCACAACACTTCCTATAAATCGAGCGCCCACGACCAGTACTGATAGCGATGTAGCACAAAAAACGTTTAATCAGCCCAATCATTCGGCCTCCTCAATCCAACTCACAGCCACTGCACAATTACATGCAGCCTTGTATTTCATAAACGCCGATAGAAACCCGCAGCAGCACACCTATCAGCATCGTCAGAACCAAGTAACCACTTGGGAAAAGCCCATCCCACACAATGCCCCTATGCCCAACATGGGCAACACCACCAGCTCACGCCTTATGTCGAACAGACCCAGGCGGCGATTTATATACAGGATGAAAAAAATCGTAGGCAGCGCGTACAGGGCAACGCCCCAGATCGCATAAGACGTGCCACCCATTGCGAGCAGCAACGGCAGCAACGCCCATAACGAGACGAAGCGGATGAGGTTATCCACCGCCAGGTATTTGGTTAAGCCCAAGGCCAGCCAGGCCTGATGCGCCAGAGTGAAGCGCAGGGTGAACAACGACAGCGAAAGAATCGCCAGCATGCTGCCAGCGCCGGCATAACGCGCATCGTAGAGCCAACCAATGATCAGCGGGCTGAGGGTCAATAGCAGGCCGCAGGCGAACAGCAGAGCAAGGTCGATCAGCAGCCGGAAGCGGTAATACAGTGCGCGTAGGCGCGCTGCATCGCCAGTTCTTGCCACCTCGCTCAAAGCCGGCAGCGCCACAGCCGCGGCTAGCCTGCGCACGCCGAACTCGATGGCGCCCAATATCAGCACGGCAATGGAGTACACGCCCAGTTCGGCAGCCGACATGCTGCCGCCGAACCAGATGCGGTCGCCATGGGCGGCCAGCACCCCGACCGCTGACGACAGCAGCACCCAGCGGCCAAAGGCGATCAGCTCCTTGAGCGCCGAGCTGTCCCATTGCAACCGATTGCTCGGGCCCTGCAACCAGAGATGACTGAGCATTGTGCTGACCATGGCCGCCACCAAGCCGGCGGCCACCAGCGACCAGATCGACCCGGTGAAGTAGCCGATGCCGAGCATCACCAACAGGCCGATAATCTGCGCCGCAAGCTCGACGAGAACCACTTTGTTCTGCTGGAAGGAGCGAAAAGCCAGGGCCAATTTGGTCGACTGAAACCCGTTAATTACCGAGGTAAAGCCGGTCACTGCCAGCACCAGCGGCAGCTCGGGTGCCGCATAGGTGGAACCCGCTGGCGAGAGGTTAACGACTTGCGCAAACCAGGCAAAACCGGCGACCAGCAGCGACAAGGCGAAGAGGATAAAGCCGCGCAGGATCTGCACCGTCCAGGCGGTATTGAGAAACACCGGATCATTGCCGCGTTTGCTCTGAATGATGTTCTGACGCAAGCCCATGTCGGACAGCAAAGCGAGAACCACCGCAACGGTGGTGGCGATAACCATGAGGCCGAACATTTCCGGCACCAGCAGGCGGGCCATGATAAGGTTGCCGCCCAACCGAATCCCTTGGGACGCCACCAGCGCCCCCAGATTCCATACCCCTGCGGATTTCGCTCGCTTACCGAGGCTCGACGATGGCGGTAAATCACCGGAAGGCATAACATCGATCCATGATTTCAGGGGGCCAGCACGTTACCATAACCCGCGCGATTAGACAGCCCACTGGCCAGCCGCCTTTCCATGAATATATTTCCATAGCCCATGCCAGAACACCTTCGCGCGCTGATCGTCATCCTCGTTCTCGCCACTATCGTTTTTGCCTTTGCGCGCCGCCCGGCTGCCGACCTGATTCCACCCCACGACTTCACTCGTCGGCGCAATCTATGGCTCGCCCTTACGCTATTGGCATTTGTCTCGCACAGTTTCTGGGTGTACGCGGGCGTTGCGGCGATAGTCCTGAGCATCACGCGGCACCGCGAACGTAACCCCCTGGCGTTATTTTTCTTCCTGCTGTTTCTTATTCCGCCGGTTCCGGTGCAAATACCCGGTTTTGGCCTGATCAACTATTTCTTCGCACTTGACCATATTCGCCTGCTGGCATTGTGCGTGCTGCTGCCGACCTTCCTCGCCCTGCGCAAACGCGCCGACAGCCTGCCGTTCGGCCGTATCTGGGCAGATCGACTGCTGCTCGCCTACCTGGTATTGAGCGCCCTGCTGTACCTACGCGAAACCACACTGACCGACACTTTGCGCCAGGCGCTCTACCTGTTTATCGACATATTCTTGCCTTACTACGTGGCCAGCCGATTACTCAAGGAAGTCAGCGACTTCAAGGACGCCTTGTTGGGTTTCGCCCTTGCCGCGATGGTCCTGGCATTGGTCGGCATCTTCGAGTTTGCCCGCCATTGGCTGCTGTACAGCGCCCTTATCGATGCGCTGAATCTGCACTGGGGGATTTCCAGCTACCTGGGCCGCGGCGGCTCGTTGCGCGCCATTGCCACCACCGGCCAGGCTATCGCCCTGGGTTATGTGATCAGCGTGGCCATTGGCTTCTACCTGTTTTTGCAGGGCAACGTGCGCAGCCGGCTGCAGCGCCGTCTTGGCGCCCTGTTGCTCGCCGCCGGCCTGTTTGTGCCGCTGTCGCGCGGCCCCTGGGTCGGCGCTGCGGCGATAATCGCGGTATTTATCGCCACAGGCCGCAGCGCCGCCAAACGCCTGATGCTGCTGGTACTCGCCGCAGCGCTCGCGCTGCCTCTGTTGGCCGTCATTCCCGGCGGACAGAAAGTGCTCGATCTGCTGCCATTTATCGGCAGTGTGGAAAAGCACAACATCACCTACCGGGAGCGTCTGATCGAAAACGCGCTGATCGTCATCCAGCGCAACCCCTGGCTGGGCTCCGTCGATTACCGCAGCACGCCGGAAATGCAATCGATGATTCAGGGCCAGGGCATCATCGATATCGTCAACACCTATATCGCCGTCGCGCTGGAAGTCGGCCTGATCGGCTTGGCCCTTTTCGTCGGCTTCTTCGCCACAGTACTGCTCGGCATACGCAAGGCGATGCGGACGTTCCCCAACAAGGACGACGAACAACGCCGGCTCGGACGCGCACTGTTTGCGACGTTGGCCGGGATACTGCTGACCATTTTCACTGTCAGCAGTATCACCGTGATCCCCGTGGTCTATTGGTCGGTGGCCGGAGTGGGGGTGGCCTATGTGCAGATGGCGCGCAGGCTCAAGCAGGCCGAACAGTCTTGAACTGGAACTTCCCTCGCTACGTCTTAGTCCACCTCAACCGACTGCTAGACTTCCCGTGCCACCTTCACTGCCGGTGACCGTCATGACCGCTCTATTTCGCCCGTTCCTCCTGGTTCTCCTGACCCTTGTAGTTTGGCCGGCCAGCACCTGGGCGTCAGAGTGGGTGGCCAGCGTGGATGAGCGCAATGGCCTACCCATACTGGCGCACGGCGGTAGCCCGGTAATGTCTTCGGCGTTCGCGTTCTGGGGCAGCAACTGGGCCTGGACCCATACGCAGACGGCTTTCACGGTAACCGCCCCTTATCGTTATTCCCTGAGCGGTGAAAATAAAACGCTGGATTTCGCCCTGGGCGCCGAGATTCAGAAGGAAAACCAGCAAAAGCTGGTGTGGGAGTTCGCCCTGGATGCGCGCAGCCTGATCGAGGGCGTAAACGGCGGCGGGATCGTTTTCAAATTCGACTTGGCGAACCTCGCTGGCGAAATGGGCGAGCCGCAATTGCTGCCCGACAACAGTGGCTGGACATGGGGGCAAGCACAAGGTAGACGCATCGAGATGCGTTTCGAGCCGGCGCTGGCGAGTTTGTATTTCGAACGCGGTAATAAAGCCGAGCTACGCGCCTTCTTCTATAAAGATGCCATCGCGCCAGGCAGCCAGCGCATCAAGGCGACCCTGAGCGTGACCGGCGATGTGGCGCTTGGTCCAACCACCACCGAGCGCTTCGGCCTGACCGACCCGACGACCTGGCCAACCGACAAAGTCGATTGGAAAACCTCGCCGGTCGATCTTTCTTTTCTCAACGCACCTGAGAAGCCGGCCGGCAAACGGGGTTTTGTAAAGACCTCCGGTGAGCAATTACGCTTCGCCGACAACACCCCTGCCCGCTTCTGGGGCACCAACTTATCGGCCTACACGCTTTTCGCCACGCCCGATGATGCGATCAAACAGCAGGCCCGCCGCCTGTCCGAACTGGGCTTCAATCTCGTGCGCCTGCACCACCACGACTCGCCCTGGGTCAGCCCGAATATCTTCGGCGCAAAGGCAGTTATCGAGGATACGCAGCGGCTCAGTGCCGAATCCCTGGCCAAGCTCGACTGGTGGATCAAGTGCCTCAAAGACGAGGGGATCTACGTCTGGCTCGACCTGCATGTCGAGCGCGCGCTCATGCCCGCCGACAACATCATGGGCTTCGATGAGATACGCAAAGGTAAGGATGTCGCCAGCCTCAAGGGCTACGCCTACGTCAACAGCACCATGCAACAGGCGATGAAGCGTTTCGCCGAGGCTTATGTGAACCATGAGAACCCCTATACCGGTCTCGCCTATAAAGACGATCCGGCGATCGCCGCACTACTGCTCACCAACGAGAACGACATTACCCATCACTTCGGCAATGCCTTGCTGCCGGACAAACAAGTACCCATCCACAACCAACTCTACATGGCCGAGGCCACCGCCTTCGCCAGCCAATACAACCTGCCGCAGAACCTGACATGGCGCGCCTGGGAGCATGGTCCGGCGAAGCTGTTCCTCAACGATCTGGAGCGCCGCTTCAACGTCGAGATGATCCAGCACCTGCGCCAGTTGGGGGTGAAAGCCCCCATAGTCACGACCAGCACCTGGGGCAGCAATGGCCTAAGTTCGCTGCCGGCACTCACCGCGGGCGATGCCATCGATGTGCACAGTTACGGCGGCACCGGGCAACTGCAGAAGAACCCGCTGACCACTGAAGGTTTACTGCATTGGATTGCCGCCGGCCAGGTGACGGGTAAACCGCTGACGGTGACCGAGTGGAATGCCGAACCCTTCCCCACGCCCGACAGGCACACGCTGCCACTCTATATGGCGGGCATGGCCAGCCACCAGGGCTGGGACGCGCTGATGCAATACGCGTACAGCCAGGAGCGGCTGGCCGGCGGCTGGATGAGCGCATCCAACTGGCACGCCTATAACGACCCAGGACTATTGGCCACCCTGCCCGCCGCAGCTCTGCTCTATCGCCGCGGCGACGTTCGCGAGGCGAACACCACCTATATCTTCGCCCCCACTTCGGCCACCCTGTTCAACGAGCGCATCACACCGGCTAACGCCTCTGCACTGCGCACGGCCGCGGAGAAGGGCAAGCTGCAAATCGCGATGCCAGCCACCAGAGAACTGCCTTGGCTGGAGCAGAGCGCTACGCCGAGCGGGGCACAGATACTGCTTGATCCGAACCAGGCAGTGCTCGGGGCCAACGCCACCGAGGCCACCACCGATACGGGCGAGCTAACGCGCAACTGGCAGAAAGGCATATACCGCATCGATACCGTACGCACCCAGGCAGCGACCGGCTGGATCGGTGGGGAAACGCTGACCCTTGGCGATATAGAGATACGCGCCCAAACACCCTATGCCAGCGTGGCCGTGCAAAGCCTGGATGAAGCTCCGCTCAAGCAATCCCGGCACCTGCTGATTTCCCTGGGCACTCGCGCCGACCCCAAGGACGGCAATAAGACGCCTTTCTATACAGAGCCGCTGGCGGGCACGCTAACAATCAAGGCGCCGCCGGACTTAAAGCTTTTCGCCCATGATATCCTCGCGCACCTAAAGGAATTGCCAGTCACCTACGAGAACGGGCGCTATACGATCACGTTCGACGGTACCCGGATGTCAAACTGGTTATTTTTAAAGTAGTTCATCAGCCATCCAGCAGCGGCTTTGCAATAGCCACCTGGGTGGCGCCGGTTTGCAGGAGATTGGCATGAGGGTTCTGGTGATTGGCGGCGCGGGCTATATCGGCTCGCATATGGTGAAGCACCTGCTGGGCGAGGGCCACAAGGTCGTGGTAGCGGACAATTTCTCCAGCGGTCATCGCGCAGCCTTGCAAGGCTGCCCCTTGGCGGAGCTGGATATAGCCGACGCGACCGCGCTTGACGCCCTGTTTGCCGCGCAACGCTTCGATGTCGTGTTCCACTTCGCCTCTTTTATTCAGGTCGGCGAATCGGTCAGCGAACCCGGCAAGTACTACGCCAACAACTTGGCCGCGACCCTCACGCTACTCCAGGCAATGGTGCGCGCACAGATCAAACACTTTATTTTCTCGTCGACTGCCGCCGTCTATGGCGACCCGACTTATGTCCCCATCGACGAGGAACACCCCAAGGCGGCGATCAACCCCTATGGCCGTAGCAAGTGGATGGTGGAGCAGATACTGGAGGACTTCGACCGCGCCTACGGTTTGAAATCGGTCTGCCTGCGCTACTTCAATGCCGCAGGCGCCGACCCGGACGGCCAACTGGGCGAACGCCACGAACCAGAAACCCACCTGATCCCATTGATTCTGCAAGCCGCCGCCGGCCGCCGTCCGACTATCACCGTATTTGGCCGCGACTACGACACCCCCGACGGCACCTGTATCCGCGACTACATCCATGTCGCCGACCTCGCCCAGGCGCATGCCCTGGCACTGGAATATCTACTCGAAGGCGGACAGAGCACCGCCTTCAACCTCGGCAACGGCCAGGGCTTTTCCGTGCAAGAGGTGATAGATACCGCGCGCCGGGTAACCGGCAGAGCCATCCCAGTCAGCGAAGCGCCGCGCCGCGCTGGCGATCCACCACGCCTGGTGGCCGATGCCCGCCGGGCTCGCGCAAAGCTCGGCTGGCAGCCGCGCTTCGCCGCGCTCGAGCAGATAGTCGCGCACGCCTGGGCCTGGGAGCAGAAGTACCCCTGGCACTGACGGGGCGACCGCCGCCAGGCTCGCAGGTCAGTAGTAGGCGTTTTGTTCGGCCTTGACCTTATTCAGCACGGTGCCGATCAGATTGGCTGCCGGCAAGTGATGCAGGCTGTCTTCGATCTCTTTCTTGCTGCTCATGCCGTTAGCGACCACCAACAGAACGCAGTCGATTTTTGGTAGTACCGCGATCACATCGTCGGAACTCAGTAGCGGCGGCAGATCGAAAATAACGATGCGCGACTCGTAGCGCTCGCGCAGGTCGGCAATCAAATTGCCGACTTTTGCCGAGGACAGCACTTCGGTGGAATGCGAAACCGGCTTAAGCGTGGGCAGCACCACAAAGCGCGGCAAGGATGGATTGACCAGAACATCCTGCAATTCAGCCTCCCCCGCCAGCAAGTCGTTCAGCGATTTATCCATTGGCAGACCAAGGTATTCGCCAATCTTCGGGCGACGCAGGTCGAAATCGACTAACAACGCCGTCTTGGTCGTGTGATGGGCGATGCTCATGGCCAGATTGATGGCCAATACCGTCTTGCCGGCCTCGGCGGTAGGCGAGGTAATGGCCAGGGTGCGCCAGCCATTTTCTTCCATGGTCTTCAGAACCTGGGTACGCAGCAGATCGAAAGCCCAACCCATATTCGAGTTCTTGTTGTAGGCAACGATGCGGTTGCGTTCGAGCAGTTCTGCCTGCAACGAAACCACCTTGGTTTGCACGTAACTAAGCGCAGCGAGCTCGGCGGTCGGCTCGGCCGACGGCATGACCGGCGGCTTGCCGACGCGCGACGAAGCCTGCTGCTTGGCTTTCTCGATTGCCTGCTTGATTCTTTCCATCGTCATTCGCCTTATTCGAACCGGGCCAGGGCTTTAAACACTAGAAGATCCAGGGGCATATAGAGCAGGTGCACGGCCACCAACAAGGTGATCACAATCACGGCGCCTGAGACGATCACACGTTTCATCCACTTCCTGCGGCGGGCCAGTTCGGCCTGGGTGGCGATGTAGGGGATGGCCACCAGCACGCGCCGGCCCAGTACGCTTGCCAGGGCATCGGCACCGCGCACTCGCTGATTCAGGGTCTCTAGAAGCACGACCAGACCGCCAGAGCCGGCCAGGGCGAGAAACAAGCCCAGGGCGGCGATTTTCTTGCGATTGGGCTTAACCGGCTTTTCCGGCATCAACGGCGGCTCGAGAAGCACGAAACGCTCGGCCTTGTTTTCCTGCTCGAGGTTTTCGGATATCTGCGCACTCATCTGCTTGGTGCGGATTTCTTCGTATTTCTTGCGGGCATTGTCATGGTCACGCATCAGCGTGATCAATCCGCGTTCGACTTGCGGCGTCTGCAGGATTTGTCGCTCGTAGTCCTCGATCTTGCCAAGCAAGGTTTGCCTTTGCCCTGCAAGCGATCCGGCACGCGCCTCAGTCGCTGCGATCTTGGCCTGAACTCTGGCGACCTCCAGACTGGCCTGAGAAAGCGGACTGCTGGCGCCGCCCTCTCCTGCGCCTGCGGCCTCAAGTGCGGCAATCTTACGTTTGACAGCGCGTACATCCGGGTGC
Source organism: uncultured Pseudomonas sp. (assembly GCF_946885885.1). The sequence continues at coordinate 23,649 of NZ_CAMPHN010000002.1, read as the reverse complement.
GCTTCCTTATATAGCGCCAGCAGCCGGGTGTACTCGGCGTTGAGGCTACTCAGGTCTTGGGGCGCATCAACTGCCGCGCCAGACGCACCGGCTCCAGACGTCAAGCCTGCGCTTGCCGCGGAGAGCTCCAGGTCGAGGAAGCGCAACTCTTCCTGGGCGGTCTTGTAGTCGCGATCAAGCTCTTTCAGCTCAGCCTCTGTGCGCGACAACATGCTCATGCGCAACTCCTGATGCTCAGGTAGAGCGTCGCCATGTTCTTGCTTGAAAGCCGCGACTTGATTCTCCAGCTTCTCCAACTCGCCCCTGAGCTTGTCCGCCTCGCGAGTGAGAAACTCCGTTGTTTCGTTGGCCCGCTCGGTACGCTGCTTGATGTTCTCGTCAAGAAACAGCGTCACCAACTCGTTGGCCACCTTGTTGGCAACATCCGGTCGCCGGTGCTCGAAGGAAAGACGAAAGGCGATAGTCGCCAGGCCTCGCCCCTTGACTTCGGCATTGACCAGGGACACAGCGATCGACCGGCGCATTTCATCGATTTTTTCAGAAACGGTCAGCGATTTGCCTTCGTTGGCAAAGAGCTGATATTTGTCGATGATCCGAATCAAATGCTCACGGGTCATCACCCGCTGGCGGATGATCTCGATGCGCTCGTCCGCATAGGTACTGTTACTCGCAGCAACTAGATCCGAGGAAATCTGCTGCGACTCGACCAGAATAGTGCCGGTCGACTGATAGACCGGCGGGATCGCCACGGCTACCAGCAAGCTCACGCCGAGGATAAGGGTAAAACTCAGGCACAGCAGCAGGGCTCTACGTTTGAGTACAGCAAGGTAGTCGTTGAGTGTGAGTTCGTATTCGGAGTTCATGGCAATCGCACAACTGGAATTCAGAAATCGGGGTGACTGTAGATCAGCGTCATCCCGAGGATATTAGCGCTGGCATCGGGCCGACCGTCTTGTTGGCGCTGCTTGTACGCCAAGGACAAGCGTGTGACCCAAAAAGGCGAAAGCTCCCGGCTTGCCCAAGCCGCGAATTGTCGCATGGTATTAGGGGTTTGCCCTTGATTGTCTTGCCACGAGGCGTCAACGCCGATGCTGGTCGCCTCGTCGACGGCATAACGCCAGGTGCTACGCAGTTGATTGACCTCGACGAACCCGCCCTCGCCACTGGCGACCGTGCTGCGACCGGCATCGAGACTTGCAGCAAAACGCTCCCCGGTATAAAGCAGCTCAAAACCGCCTTGCCAACTGGTGCTGCCTTGCCCACCCGAAATCCGATTGACTCCCGCGCGCAAGGTCCCTTCAAGCCGCTCGGATAACGCCAGCCGAACGCCCGCGGTGGGACTGTAGCGGGTTGAAGAGGCCGCCTCGGCGGCGTCCTCCGGCATGTAGCGACTTAGCGCCAAACGGCTGAACGGCTCGACACATTCGCTAACGGCATAGTCCCAACTGAAGCTGGCCGAAAGGTCGTCATAGCTGGTCAATTCTTGGTTATCGTAATCGATGCTGCTGTACTGAACATCGCTAGCAAGACTGCTGCGCTCGCTGATAGCTTCACGCCAATTGCCGGACAACGCATGCTGTTTGCGCGTACCGTCGCTTGCGACCACTCCGGTTTCTTCAAGCGAGCTGAACAGCGAAGAACTTTCGTCATATTTCGCGGCGAGGCCATAACCACCCGTCTCGCTCTCGCGCTGCCATCCCAAGCGCAATTTCGGATCCTCGCGGTCCAAACTGACGGACTGGTCGGACGAGCGCTCCAGGTGCATACCAATACCGAGCTGTAACTCGTCTCGCCCGAAAGTACCTACCAGGTTGTAATCGGGTACTAGGGTCGTGCGGGTGATGCCCCTGTCTGAATCGTCGAGTCGTGGATTAGTGTCGTGCTCGACGGTCATCGGCAACGCCACTGCTGCTTGCCAACTGGCCGCATAACTGACGCCAGGCAATGATAGACACAAGGCCACCGACGCAATGCGGGTTGATCGTAGCGCAATCACGATAATCCCCGACGCAAGTTAAGGCACAACCAGAGTATCGCCAGCCTGCAGTTGGAAATTGGTGGCCATGTCCCGCCCTGAAATCAGATCCTTGTAGCGAACGGGCAGTATCTGCTGGGCTTGCCCCTTGCCCCGCACCACCTTGAGGGCGTCCGTATCGGCAAACTTGTCGAGCCCACCCGACATACTCAGTGCCTGCAGCACCGACGTAGGAGCCGCCATCACTACCGGGCCGGGCTTCGCCACTTTGCCCAACACATAGACGAGGTTGCCCGCGGTGCTCGTAACGACAATGCTGACACTCGGGTCAGGCAGATACCGTTCAAGCCTGGACGCAATGTTTTGCGCAGCCGTGGTGGAGTCAAGTCCGGCGACTTCGACTCGCCCCGCCAGCGGGAACGTGATGCTGCCATCGGGAAGCACCCGCACTTCCAGGTGTAGATTCTCTTCACGCCATACGGAAATCAGAATGGCATCACCCGGGCTGAGCAAGTAAGCCTCGCCTTTTTCGTCGGCGCTCACAGATCCCGAGCAGATCGCCAACGAGCAGAACGCGAGCAACAACAAACGCAACATCGGGTCTCTCCGATTAAATAACCTGGTAAAGAGCCGCCCAATAAAAAAGGGGAGCATGCTCCCCCTCTTCAAGCCAGAACCACGATCAGACGGCGATCATTTCCAGCTTCTTGGCGGCCATCCTGCGGCGACGCAACACACCAGCACCCAGCAGGGCGGAACCGAACAGCAGCGCAGCTCCAGGCAACGGAACGGCCGCGTCGAGCAGCAGTTTTGAATCTAGTCCGTTGTCCAGAATATTACTCACGCCAAACACCAGCGGACCATTGTAGTTAGCGTTAGGCACCCAGCTGTAATACTGCCAGCCGCTATCCCCGAAATTACCTACTGTCGCCACGCTCGCCAACAGATTGTAACCGGCATCGGTGATGACGAACGAGGCGTCATTGGAAGGCATGGAATCCCCGGCAATGAAACGCCACATAAAGTCATATTTTTGGCCAGCGACCAAACTTACCGTTTGAAACAGGCTCTGATTGCCCACAACCTGGCCATACCAGTCACCCTGGTATGCCGTCGCCGCGTCGTTAACTACCGAACCAGTACCACTCCAAGGAGCCAGATTACCGGTTTCAAAGCCCATATTCGGAACGCTTGCAGCCATTGCCGCCTGTGCCGATGTCAGCATTACTGCCGCCAAGCCCAGCTCGCGAAAAAACTTCATAGATCCCCCTTTGCCGCGAAAATTAAACGCCATCATCTACACCTTCCGTCGGCTGGCGACCACAATGAAACCAAACAACGCGGAAGCAAATAACCATGCGGCTGCTGGGAGCGGCACGGGACTTGGTTGACTGACATAGGAATCGGATTGCCCTGCCAGCCCAATAGCTTGGACATGCAGACCAACCCTGAAATGACCATCGGCAAAGGCTGCGATCAAACCATCGAACGAACCAGCATTGGCCCATAGCCCAAAGAAGCTGACCCACTCATCGGCGCTGTTGACGCCATTTTTCATGACCCCTTTGGTGGCCACGCCGCCTTCGACACTCTGCGCATTGGCATCGCCGGAGAAGCCCGCCAGAAAACCAATAACGTTGCCACCAGGTAGATTCGCTGGCGCAGCTTGGCTGTCGAAGGAAACCCCCACGCCTGAATCGGCGTGATAGGCGATACTGCTAAACAGTGCAGGCTGAGCATCATCGAAATAGATATCGGTGATCGACGAGGGCACGCCAAGGCGGTTACTGAATGTAAAGAGCGCGCCTCCCGGCTGCTCGATCACCATCAGCCCGAGTTGACGCCCCAGATCCTCAGCCGAGTTGTCGCTAACGCGGCTGAACTCGTATGCCAAGCTCGCCGCATGAGCGTAGGAAATGACCGCGCCATTTAGCAGCAGTATGAAAAATAGTTTTTTGAGTAGCACTAGGCGCATAACACACTCCCTGTGCAGAGGAATATTTTGTGGGCGTACGGGAGTACAGTTACAAGTGATGGCGATCCTATAAGCATAATGCCATTACGTCAACATCACGTCAGCCGGCGAGCAAGCGCAAAAAAACTGACAGATGCGTCAAAAAAGCGGCCGACAGCAAGTTAGAGACCCGCCAAATATCAGCGCTTGCGCGCTGTCAGTAGACCGCTGCACAACCTGCAAGAAGCTGCCGATCCCAACAACGGCCGACTAGTCAGTAAGCATGCTTACCCGTGAAGGCAAACACCGTGCGAAGAAGAATGATGAAATCGAGCCAGAGTGACCAGTTATTGATGTACTCGATATCGGACTCGACGCGCTGGATCATCTGTTCTATATCCCGGGTTTCACCGCGAAAGCCACGCACCTGAGCCAGACCGGTAATGCCTGGCTTGATATGGTGACGGGCAAAGTAGTCGACGATGCTGTCCGAATACTCCTCGTCGTGCTGAATGGCGTGCGGGCGAGGCCCCACCAGGGACATTTCACCCAATAAAACGTTAAACAACTGCGGCAGCTCATCCAGACTGGTTCGACGAATGAAGGCCCCCACCCTGGTCACCCGTGGGTCATTCTTTTGTGCCTGTTTGACGATGCCATCTTCCAATTGATGGACGACCATGCTGCGGAACTTCCAGATACGGAAAATCCCACCGCTCCAGCCCATGCGCTCCTGACGAAAAAACACCGGCCCTGGACTATCGAGTTTGATGGCAATGGCAATAGCCAGGAGCAAGGGCGCGACCAGTATCAAGGCGAGCGAAGCCAACAACCTGTCCTCAAGATTTTTCAGGAACAGGCGCATGCCCATCAACGGTGTTTCAGACAGGGTAAGCACTGGGATACCGGCGATTTCGCGAACACTGTGGTTGATCAGGCGCAGCGAAAAGATGTCCGGCACCCAATTAACGGCGATGTGCTTATCGAGCAGCCGGAGGTAAACCTCCTCAATCACCTCGGAGGCATCCAGGGGCGTAACGAAATAGACGGTACGGATGGCATGTCGCTCGATCAACTCGTCAAGGTCGGAAATACTGCCCAGTATCGACGGATGTCGCGGGTCTTCAGCGAGCTCCCCAGCAGGTTCACCGCCAGCCTTGATCGGCACACAACCCACCATCCGCTGCCCGAGCCAGGGGTTGTTGCTGATCTTTTGGTGAAGGAAATTAGCCAGCCGCCCCGAACCGATAATAAGGGCGTTCTCCAGCTGATCAGGATGATTCAGGAGCTTTTTCTGCACTTCGCGCATCGCGACGTGCAACAACAGCTGGATAAAGAATCCGCCAAAAAACAACTGCGCCACCAACAAGCGCGAGTACTGCTCGCTCTGTTTGGTCAGAAAGGCCATGGCGACGAGAAAGGCAAAAGTGGCAGTCCAGGCCTTGAGCAGCCTGAAAGCCTTGAGAGTGAAGCCGACATTGCTGCGGTAGATCGCATAATGGTCATACACGACCGCAAGCCCCCCGAGCAGCAGCAGGATCAGGATGACATAGGCTGGCGTGAGAAAGCCGATGTGATAGTCGACCAACCACCAAGCGACACCAGTTACAGCAATACCATCAAGACCCGCCTGAATGCTGTTACTGGTACTGCTGCGCCGCTGGAGTATCGAACGGCGACCGCCGGGCTGGAATGTCATAATGAGACCAAATCAAATTGAGGCACTAGCGTTCACCCCCCAAAAATCAGGGCGATGAAAACAAAATTATGGGTTTACCAATCAGCTTTGAAGGCCCCAAAGGCCGATCAAAGGTACCGTTTCACATCTTTCGCCCTGGCAAAGCTGATGCAAGAACTAACTAAAAATCCGCATGTCAGAATTCACGTAGAAAACCAACCTGAAGGCTGCGCTCCAGCGCTCGCGAATATACTGCAACGGCATATAGCTTGGAATCATGACTGACTCGGCTATCTATATCGGCTCTGCACTAGCAGTGCTGTTAAAAAACCACCTGCGCTGGCAATACTGCGGTTAGAAGCGCCCTCGGATGCGAGCCCAGGCTAGGCGCCCCCAGCAAGATGCTCATTTACAGCACGTAAACTCCGCTTTTGACTCTCTGCGCTCGACCTTCGGCACAGTTTGCGGCTGTTACTACGCTTCGCCGCGTCTTGGCAGTTTTTTGTGGGGCGCCTCGCCCAGGCTTTTCAACAGCCTGCTGGACGACAAAGCCACCGCCATCATCCCGCCGAAAAGACCCCAAACTCAACCTGATCCCTGACTACCTCGTCGATGGTATTCACGTCGATCAGCGCAAGCTCTTCGGAGAACCCATACACCAGCGCGGTATCGCATAGGATATTGATACTGCGCGGGATACCTGCGCTCAGTTGAGCGATACGCGCGCAGGCGGCTGCAGTAAACAGCGGCGCTACACGCCCGGAAATATTCAGTCGATGCAGGATGTAGCCAGCCACTTCATTGGCCTCCAGCGGCGGGATAAAGCAGTGCGCAGAAACCCGCTGGGTCAATTGCCGGAGCTCCGGACGACGCAACAGCTCCTTCAGCTGCGGCTGGCCAACCAAAATTATCTGCAGAAGCTGGTCCTTATCTGCGTTTATGTTCGACAACACACGCAGAGATTCCAGCGCTCGCGGGCTAAGGTTCTGCGCCTCGTCGACAATCAGCAGAACTCGCTTGCCGGCAGCGTACTGGCGAACCAGAAACTGCTGAAAGGCATCGTACAACGCCACTTGCGATAGCCCTTGGTAAGACTGGCTAAAGGCCAGCATTATCCACTCGAGCAAGTCGGTTATGTCTTGATGGGTGTTGCTGACCAGCCCGATCAACACTTGCTCATCAAGATTATTCAGCAGATTGCGGATCAAGGTCGTCTTGCCGCAGCCTATCTCCCCACTGATCACCGTAAAGGCCGCTTTATTGGCAAGGCTGTACTCCAGCATGGCATAGGCCATGCTGTGTCTCTTGCCCATAAAGAGAAATCCTGGGTCTGGCTGGATGGAAAATGGCTTTTCCTGCAGCCCGTAGAACACTTCGTACATATATAGGTTGCCTACAGCCCTTCTAGCGCCTCGCGAACCCGCGCAACGTCGTAATCACTATGCCCTTGGCTCAACTCAAGCGCTCTTTGCAACTCCTCACGCGCCTGCTGTTTCCTATTCAAGGCCGCGTAGCTCATACCCAAGTGGTAACGAAAGACCGGCTGTTCGGGCAGTTGCCGCGCAGCATCCTCGATCAGCACCAGCCCTTCCTCGACCTTACCTAGCCTATAGCTGGCCCAGCCCAGGGTGTCCTTGAAGTAGGGTACATCGCTGCGCTTGAAGCGCTGAGCCAACTCGTATGCACGCACCCAGTTTGCCTGTTCGGTGCCATGCTCGCTGAGCAAGCTGGCAAGATTGTTGACCGCAACATCGGAGCCCGGATGATCCTTATGCAGCGCCTCGTATGCCTTGATCGCCTCAACAAAACGCCCGGACACTTCAAAGATACTCGCCCTGGCCAACAGCAACTCGAAATCACCGGGAGCCTTCGCCAGCCCCCGCTCGATAGTCTGTTCCGCCTCAGCAACACGGTCAGCGCGCATGTGCAAGTTGGCCAAGTTGACATAACCCGCCGCTTGTTGCGGTTGCAAACCAATGACCTGCTGGAAAGCCTGAATGGCTGCCGCGTCATCCTTGCTCTCGGCATGCAGTTCGCCAAGCAGCAAAAAAGCACGCGCGTTGTCCGGGCTCGCTTGAATCACCGAGCGCAGGAAATCCACTGCCTCGTTCGCCTTGCCCGCCAGCAGGTAGGAACGCACCAGCGCCACCATCGGCTGAGCATCCGCAGGCGCGGCATCGTAGGCACGACGAAAAGCCGCAATGCTTTCCGAGTAATCTTTGCGCGCGGCAAAGAGGGTGCCGCGAATCTGCTCAGCCGCCTGTTCCTGCCCCGATAGAGCCTGCATGTCATCCGCCACCGCCTGGGCGCCCGACCAGTTACCCTGATTGATCCGAGCCTGCGCGAGTATACGCATGGCCGGTACATGATTGGCGTGCGCCTGTAGCACCTCAGAAGCGACAACCTCTGCACGAGCCAGCTGACCACGCTGCAAGAGGAACTCGGCATAGGCCATGCCGAACTGCAGCGCCGGCTTGCCGGCCTCATATGCCTTCAGATAATTTTCCTGGGCAAGCTCGACCGCCCCCGTAAGCTCATGCGCCTTGGCCAACATCAGCAGCGCGCGGGGAGAGTTGGGCGAGTCGCGAAGAATGGTGCGCAAATCGGCAATCGCCTGATCGAACTGACGCGCATCTATCGCCAACCCAGCCTTGAGCAACAGGCCTTGCTCATTACGCTGATCGCCTACGAGCACCTCATCGATAAGACGCTGAGCGGCCGATTTGTCGCCGTTCAGGAGCAGCATACCCGCCAACAACCCCTTGGCTTTGACGGCATCCGGCGTATCTCCAGACCTGGCGATGATAGAGCGCAAGACCCTCTCTGCGGCAACCTGATCGCCCCGTTCCTGCTGCATGGTGACCAACGCGAAACTCAACTCATTGTTGCTGGCATCCTCGCCGATCATTTGCTGCAAATGCTCAAGCGCTGCGTCCTGCCCTTTGACGCTAGCGATAAAGCGAACCACATCCAGGCGCGCCTGGACGTCATTCGGATTTTCCGCCGCAATGGCGCGATATTCGGCCTCCGCCGCGTCCGCCCGCCCATGCAGCAAATAGAACTGGGCAAGCGTGTGGCGTAACGCCCGGGTTTCCGGGTAGAGCGCGATAAGCTTGCGGAAAATAGCCTCGGAAGATTCCGTTTGCGCCATGGACTCCAGGGCCTGCACCTTGATCAGTTGCAGGGCAATATTCTTGTCGTTGACCCGCAGACCGCGATCCAGATACTCGATGGCCTTTGGCCCGTCGTTTGCCGCCAGTCGCTCGGTAGCCAGCACCACCAGAGCATCGATATTGCTCGGGCTTATCGCCAGCGCCGCATTGGCCTGGGCAACCGCGCCGGTCTTGTCATCGAGCTTGTACAGTACTCCGGCGCGCAACCCCAGCACCTCGGCGTTATTCGGCGCCATGGCCAAGGTGAGATCGCTCGCGGCCAGCGCCTTATCCAATCGCCCGGCCGCCAGCAGCATGCGCCCCAACTTGATCTGGGTTTCCAGATGCTTAGGGTCGTGATCGACAACCTTGTTCAGCAAGCCAAAGAGTTTTTCCCAGTCCCCTTGTTGCTCGGCGATCTGGGCGAGGGCGAACCATGCCGCGGTCAGATCGGGTCTGATTTGCAAGGCGTTCTGCAATTCAATGCGCGCCTTGAGCAAATCGCCCTGCTCCATCAGCGCCAGGCCTTTTTCGTAGTATTTATTGGCCTTTTCTTCCGGCGAAGAGCAGGCTACCAAGCCAATGAAACAAGCCGCCAACAGCGCGCGCCGAACGTCTTTACCACGATTACGCCAATCCATCGTCATCTAACCAAACCCTTGAAAATCAATGCGGAACATGAGCCGCCAAGCGCGGCACGGCAAGTTTCATAAAGTCCTGTAAACGCCGATCCGCATCGGCCGGCGCTTCGAGAGCCGCGATAGGCGTGGTCACCCGCACCAGCGCACCATCACTGCGATTGCGCAGCAAAGCGTCCACCAGCAAATACCATTTCATCCAGTATTCATTGGCAATACGGCGCCCACGTTGCTCGAACCAGTAATACACCAACTGCCTGTGCCCCCCGCGCTCGATGATCACGCGATTCACCTCGAAGCTGCCGTCGCTCGCTGATGCCAGGGTCACCGGCAAACGACTCAGCCCAGTGATCAGCCAGCCCCCTCCAGGAATGCACACTTGCGGCGAATGGGGAGAGACGCCCTTGCGTTGGGAGCCATAGAAAGCCGCATAAAAATTAACCACATCGGCCTCGCCGCGGCGGTAATCCGCGATGACATAGTCATCCAGCCCCAGGCTCACTTCAACCTCGGTTTCCAATCGACTCTCGCTGGCCCGCCATTCATCCAACAGCAGCGGAAATGCCGTAAGCGGTAGACGATCCAAAGGCAGCTCCTCACGCTCGCTGACGCTACTTGCCAGCACGCCGACCACCAGCAGAACCGGCAATGCAAAAGACAACGGATGCCCCATGAGCGACGGCGCAAGGGTCCCACCGCTGCCGCGCACAGTGGGAAAATGCAATACATCGAGTACGTTCCGGCGAGCGCCAAAGCGCTCGAATAACCAAACCTCCAGCAGCAAAAACATCAGGCAGGCCATGAAGATGATCCAGCCCTCGAAATAATGCAGAAAGCCATCCGCCATACCGATGCCCCAGCGCTCCACCAGCAAACCGACTGCAGCAATCCGCAGACTGTTCATCAGCACAGTGATAGGAACCGTGGATAGAAACAGCGCCGCTCTCTGCCATAGCGGGCCGCGAAACATATAGCCCATCAGAAAACCGATGCTCAGCAATGGATAGAGATAGCGCAAGCCGCTGCACGCCTCTACCACCTGAAGGCGATAGGAGCCGAGATCGATGATATTGCCTTCGAGATAAACCGATATATCCAGCGCCCTGAGCACCCACACGCCGATCTCCGATGACAACAGCTGCAAGCGCCAGGAGAGTTGCGAGTCAACGAAATAGGGCAATGGAATGGCGAAAATCAGCAACAGCAGTGGCAGAAGCGCCACACGCAGCAGCGGCACACCACCCAGACAGAGCACCAAGGCCAGCAAGCACAGGAGGAATCCGTACTGCGCAAGAATGAAAATGGCGGTCAACTCGCCCATCAAGAGCGCAGCGAGCGCGATTAACAGCAGCAATAGGCCAGACCAAGACGGTTTACCGATACTTTCCCGCAAAGCATCACGACGCTGCCAAAGCAGCCACAGGCTTATCAGCGGAATGAAAAAACCGTGGCTGTATTCCTCCTGCTTGCTCCAGCGACTGGTCAACTCGACCAGGCCACCAAAATAGGCGGCGAACGCCAGCAAAACGGCGATAACGAACAAAACAGTCGTGCCGACGACCCTGTCGACCACTGACTCACCCATAGGAAATCCTCCCTGATTAACTGGCTTCAACCGTGCACCACAACCCACGTAAAGCGAGTCCCGAGAGTACTAGCGTCACTTTTCTGCTGTTTTTACTTGATAGGCTAGCCACGCATAATATCACTATAATATCATTCGCTTTATACTTTAACTTCGGTGGCGCGGAATGCGATCACAAGTTTCCAGAGCACTTAAAACGCTCCTACTTTTCGGACTGGTTTCTGCCAGCCATCAAGTCATCGCCGCCAGCACTACATTGCAGTACGAAGGCGCCGCCTATGGCTTCACCGACGGCGCGATCCAAGCCGACTTCAACCCACGGAAGAAGGGCCTCGAATCCATGGCGGTAGCCGCAGGCGGCTTCGACATGCTTGAAACAAGCACCGGCCAGACGCTGATCGCCTGGTGCGTGGATGTATTCCATGCGCTCAACGACCAGTTCGAATACACCATCGGCTCCCCCAGCTCGCTCAACCGTTTTGACGACCTGCAGAAACTGGCCAATCAGCGTTATGCCCAGGTTACCGACAAAACCACCTCGGCCGCCTTCCAACTGGCCATATGGGAAATCGTCACCGACACCGGCGGCGGCTACAGCCTGGCCAATGGCACCTTCAAGGCCGCCGGCTTCGGCAACGCCCAAACCCTGGCTGACGAATGGCTGAAACTCGACGGCCAGGATACCGGCAACTACAAAATCAGCTATTTCTACGACGGCATTCTGCAGGACAAGAACTCCAGCCAGAACCTGATCACTGTGTCGTCCGTGCCGTTGCCCGGCGCAGCCTTGCTGATGTTATCCGCTCTCGGGTTTGGCGCACTATTGCGCCGTCGCCGGCACAGCGCTTGAGCCTTTACCCTGCAAGAACCGGGGCAAGCATGGAGACACGCGGGGCTTGACCGGTAATCACGCGGTGGATAGATTTCAGCGCGTTTAACTTGCAAACATCGTCGATGGCTCGTCGCGCCTTCTCCATTCGTCATAGCGGCGATGCGGTGCATGAGCATAGCTCGGACGTCTTGCTGGCCCTGGAAACCCTCGGCATGAGGCACTTTCACGCCTACCTGGAAAGAATCGCCAACAGCGTCGCGGCTCCCACCAACCAGGAAATTAGAACCTACTGCGACCCCAACCCAAATCTTTCGCGCCGCGCAGCATCTTCGACTATCGACCTGAAGAACGCCAAGCCGATCATCGCCAATATGCTGTCGAACCAGCGACGCAACCAAGCCATGGGCGATACGGTACATTGCGCGTGACCAGGCAGATTCAAGACGCCTCACCAGACGTCCTTATTTAAACGAGCAGCAGCCAATGCGTATCCTTATCACCGGTGGTGCAGGCTTTATCGGTTCGGCACTGATCCGCCATCTGTTGCACGAGACAGAGCATCAGGTCTTCAACCTCGACAAGCTGACCTATGCCGGCAACCTCGAATCGCTGGCTGGCGTGGAGAGCAACCCGCGCTACCGCTTCGTCCAGGCCGATATCGCCGACAGCGAACGCGTGAGCCGGGCTCTGGCCGAGTTCCAGCCCGAAGCCATCATGCACCTGGCCGCCGAATCCCATGTCGATCGCTCCATCGACGGCCCGGCGGCTTTTATCCAAACCAATATCGTCGGCACCTATGCTTTGCTCGAAGCCACCCGCGCCTATTGGCTGCAATTGGACGAGATGCGCAAGCAGGCGTTTCGCTTTCACCATATCTCCACCGACGAGGTGTATGGCGATCTGCATGGCGCCGATGATCTGTTTACGGAAACCACACCTTATGCGCCCAGTTCGCCCTATTCGGCGAGCAAGGCGGCTTCCGATCATTTGGTGCGCGCCTGGCATCGCACCTACGGCTTGCCGGTACTGCTGACCAATTGCTCGAACAACTATGGTCCCTACCACTTCCCGGAAAAATTGATTCCGCTGGTGATCCTCAACGCACTCGAGGGCAAACCGCTGCCAGTGTATGGCAACGGCCAACAGGTGCGCGACTGGCTGTATGTCGAGGATCACGCCCGCGCGCTGCTGAAAGTGGTGAGCGAGGGCCGTGTCGGCGAAACCTATAATATCGGCGGGCATAACGAACAGAAGAATCTCGACGTCGTGCAGAGCATCTGCGAACTGCTCGACGAACTGGCACCCCGGCAAACCGGTTCCTATAAAGAGCTGATCGCCTTCGTGCCGGATCGCCCCGGACACGATCTGCGCTACGCCATCGATGCCGGTAAGATCCAACGCGAACTGGGCTGGACGCCCGAAGAAACCTTCGCCAGCGGCCTGCGCAAGACCGTGCGCTGGTACCTGGATAACCTCGACTGGTGCAGCCACGTGCAGGACGGCAGTTACAGGCGCGAACGCCTCGGCGCCCCCGAATAAGGAACGCAGTAGATGAAAGGAATTGTTCTGGCGGGCGGCTCTGGCTCGCGCCTGCATCCGATTACCCTGGGTGTTTCCAAGCAACTGCTGCCGATCTACGACAAGCCGATGATCTATTACCCGATTTCGGTGCTGATGCTCGCCGGCATCCGCGAAATCCTGATCATTTCGACGCCCGTGGATCTGCCGCACTTTCAGAAGATGCTCGGCGACGGCAGCCAGTTCGGCCTGCACCTGAGCTATGCCGAACAACCCTCACCGGATGGTTTGGCCCAGGCGTTCCTGATCGGCGAATCGTTTATCGGCACCGATTCGGTGTGCCTGATCCTTGGCGACAATATCTTCCACGGCCAGCATTTCACCGAGAAGCTGCTGCGCGCAGCCGCCGAACCCAGCGGCGCCACGGTGTTCGGCTATTGGGTCAAGGACCCGCAACGCTTCGGCGTGGTCGAATTCGATGACGACGGCCGCGCCGTGTCCATCGAGGAAAAACCGGCCATCCCGAAATCCAGCTATGCGGTGACCGGCCTGTATTTCTACGACAACCAGGTGATCGAAATCGCCAAGGCGGTGAAGCCCTCGGCACGCGGCGAACTGGAAATCACCGACGTCAACAACGCTTACCTGCAACGCGGCGATTTGCGCGTGGAGCGCTTCGGCCGCGGCTTCGCCTGGCTCGATACCGGCACCCACGACAGCCTGCTGGACGCCTCGCAATACGTGCAAACCATCGAGCACCGCCAGGGTCTGAAGGTGGCCTGCCTGGAGGAAATCGCCTACCAGCAAGGTTGGATCGACAAGCGCCAGTTGCTCGAACAAGCCCAACTGTTTAGCAAGACCGGCTATGGCCAGTACCTGTTCGGCCTGGCCGAGGAATGAATATGCAAGTGATCCATAGCGAACTGCCAGGCGTGCTGATTCTCGAGCCCAAGGTGTTCGGCGATAGCCGCGGCTTCTTCTACGAGAGCTTCAATGCACGCGCCTTCGAGCAGGCAAGCGGACTCAAGCGTGAATTCGTCCAGGACAATCACTCCTGTTCCCAACGCGGCGTATTGCGCGGCCTGCACTACCAGGTGCAGCAGGCTCAGGGCAAGCTGGTACGGGTTACAGCCGGAGAGGTGTATGACGTGGCGGTGGATCTGCGACGCAGCTCGCCGAGCTTCGGCCAATGGCTCGGCATCCACCTCTCCGCCGAGAACAGGCGGCAGTTATGGATACCCGAAGGCTTCGCCCACGGTTTCCTGGTGCTGAGCGAAGTCGCCGAATTCCTCTACAAAACCACCGACTATTACGCCCCCGAGCATGAGCGCTGTATTCGCTGGGACGACCCGACGCTGGCCATCGACTGGCCGTTGGATGGGCCGCCGCAACTCTCGGCCAAGGACCAGGCCGGCCTCGCCTTCAGCGCCGCCGACCTCTTCCCATGAAAATTCTGCTGCTAGGGGAGCACGGCCAGCTCAGCCGCGAACTGCAACTGAGCCTCGGGCAACAGGTCGAACTCAGCGTGCTCGGCCGGGCGCAGTTGGACCTCAGCCAACCCGAACAACTGCGCCGCCAGTTGCGGACGCTGCACCCCGACTTGATCGTCAACGCCGCCGCCCATACCGCCGTCGACCGCGCCGAGGGCGAGGCGGAATTGGCATTCGCGATCAACGCCGTGGCGCCCGGCCTGCTCGCCGAGCGCGCCGCCGAGCTGGGCGTGCCACTGATCCACTACTCCACCGATTACGTATTCGACGGCAGCAAGCCAACGCCCTATACCGAACAGGATGCGCCCAACCCGCTGAATCTTTACGGGCGCAGTAAACTGGCCGGCGAGCAGGCGATTCGGGCGGCCGGCGGCGCACACTTGATCCTGCGGACCAGCTGGGTCTACTCGTTGCACGGCAGCAATTTCCTGCTGAGCATGCAGCGCCTGCTGCAGGAGCGCGACAGCCTCAACGTGGTGGCCGACCAGATCGGTGCGCCGACCTGGGCCGGCAGCATCGCCCGGGCCACCGGTCAATTGATCGAGCACTGGCGCGCGGGCCGACCCGGCCCCTGGGGCGTCTATCACCTGACGAGCCTGGGCGAAACCAGCTGGCATGGCTTTGCCAGCGCCATCGCCGAACACCTGCGCGCCCAGGGTAAGCAGGCTTGCGAGCCGACGCCGATTCCCAGCAGCGCCTACCCGACGCCGGCCCGCCGCCCGCTCAACTCGCGCCTGGACTGCTCGCGCCTGCAACGCGACTGGGCGATCCAGTTGCCGGACTGGCGGGCGGCCCTGGCCGAGTGCCTTGCCGAGCGATAACAACCCTTAAGCCCTGAAGCGCTGCACCTGCTGCTGCAGTTCGCTGGCCAGCTTGGCCAGATCGCGGCTGGCGACCGAGCTTTGCTCGGCGCCATTGACCACATCGCCGATGCTGTCGTTGAGGCTGCTGATGTTATGGCTGATCTCGCCGGTCACCGAGGTCTGCTGCTCCGTGGCCGTGGATATCTGCGCATTGCCGTCGGCGATGCCTTCGACCGCATGGGCGATATGGGTCAGCACCTCGCCGGCCTCGCGGGCATGGCTGACGCTGTTCTGCGCCTGCTCGCGGGAGGCCTGCATGGCATTCACCGCGCTGCGCGCGCCGCCTTGCAACGCATCGATCATGCTGCGGATCGACTCGGTGGCTTTCTGCGTATTGCTGGCCAGGCTGCGCACTTCGTCGGCCACCACGGCGAACCCACGCCCGGCGTCGCCGGCCCGGGCCGCCTCGATTGCGGCATTCAGCGCGAGCAAATTGGTTTGTTCGGCGATGCTTTGAATCACCCCCAGCACCTTACTGATCTCATCGCTCTGGCTATGCAGGGTATCGATCACCTCGCTGGCCTTTTCCACCGACGCCGACAGCCCCTGAATCGCCTTGAGGTTGGACTGCACCAGCTCGTTACCCTGGCGCGCCTCCTGATTGGCGTCGGTGGCGGTTTGCGCGGTGCTGAGCGCATTGCGCGCGACTTCCTGAACCGCCACGCTCATCTGCTGGATCGCGGTGGCGACCATATTGGTCTGATCGCCCTGGGCCGTCGCGGCATGGCTGACCTGGGCACTGATCGCGCTCATTTCTTCGGAGGCCGTGGCCAATTGAGCGGCCGCACCGGCCAGGTGACGAATCAGCTCCTGCAGGTGACCAAGCAGCGCATTGAATGCCCGCGCCGTATCCGCGACTTCATCCTGACCCGCGACATCGGCGCGCAGGGTCAGGTTCGAGGAATGCTGAACCTCGCTGATCACCGCGCACAGCGCAGACAGCGGGCGAATGATCGACAGGCTGATCAGCAACGCCGCGGCCAACACCAGCAACAAGGCGATCGCGCCGATGACGATAAAGGTGTTCCTGATCGACTGGTACTGGCTCGCCGTCTGCGCGCCGAGCTTCTCGCCCTCGCTGAGTTGCAGGCTGATCAGATCGCCCAGCTCGCCGCCCAAGGGGTCGAAGGTGTCGTACAGGGTACGGTTGAAGGTATTGGCCTCGGCGGCGAGCAATTGGCCGTTGTCGATCTGCCCGAGGTAATGGTCCGCCAGTTGTTGCACCCGCAGCAAATGCGGCTTGGCGCGTGCGACCCGGGCCTTTTCGTCGTCGGTCAAATTGGTCGCGGTATAGGCCAACCATGCCTGGTCGCCACGCTGGCGGGCATCGGCGAACTCCTTACGCAAGCGGGCCGCGTCGAATACCCCGGCACGGTATTTATGTAGCGCATCGACCATCGCCACGGCATACGCATCCGAAACCAGCTTGAGCTGGCTGATCGGCTGCATGCGGTCGACGAAAAGTTCATCGAAGCTTCGATTCAAGCGACTGGCATTGTTCAATGCCATGACGATCACCACGATCAGCACTACCAAAGGCAGCACTGCTAAAAGCAGCAGCCGTGCACGCACGGTCAATTGAGTCAGCATCAGACACCTCCAAGGACGAACAAGCGCAGGTCGTCCGTGCTGGGCGCGATTGAATATGCTCGTGCAGGCTGTCGAGCACTGCCGGCAGGCTACGATTCATCCGCATGGTGACATCGCCGCGCGTGAGGAGGGGCGGCTTTGCGTACTCAGAAACCCATCGTCGAGGTAGCTATTCTTGCAGTATTGCCTATATCGGATGATTTGCCCGGTTATTGCATAGAATCTGCCGAGCGCCTTAATCGTGAGATTCCTAATGCCTCTGCTCCCCCACCCGCGCCGTCCCCGTTGGCGCAACCTGATTCTGCTGACGCTGCTGTTGGCGCCGCTGCTCTGGCCGCTACAACAGCTCGCCGAACGTTACTACAGCGGCGTGCTGATCGAGCAGAACCGCCAGACCCTCGACCTCTATGTCGCCAACCTGATCGGCACCCTCGGTCGCTACGAGGTATTGCCGCAGATCCTCGGCGACCTGCCGGCCCTGCGCAGCGCGCTGGCCAAGCCGGACAACAGCCGCGTGGTGGATAACGCCAACCGCCTGCTCGACCGCGTTCGCGCACAGACCGGCGCCGATGTGATCTACCTGATGAACCCCGAGGGCAATACGCTGGCGGCCTCCAACTGGGATCAGGAGGACTCCTTCGTCGGCCGCAACTTCGCCTTTCGTCCTTACTTTCGCGAGGCCATCGCCGGGCGACCCGGACGCTTCTTCGGCTTGGGCACCACTTCGGGCAAACGCGGCTATTACTTCGCCGCGGCGGTGCGCAACGGCGACCACAACCTCGGCGCGCTGGTGGTCAAAGTCGACCTGGACCACACCGAAACGCTGTGGGGCAATACACCGGAACAACTGCTGGTCACCGACGCCAACGGCGTGGTGATCCTCACCTCCAACAGCGCCTGGCGCTTTACCGCCAGCCGCCCGCTGGACGCTGCCGAGCGCGCCGCGATCGCCGCCAACCGGCCCTACCAGACGCTGTCGCCGCCGCCGTTGCAGCTCGATGAGGAAAATTGGATCAGGCAGCAGCGCGAACTTACCGAGATCGGCTGGTCGGTGAGCATTCTCGCCCCGCGCAGCCTGATCGACCGTCCGGTGCGCACCGCCGTGGCCGCGGGCGCCGGCGTGCTGTCGCTGCTGATGCTGCTGCTCGGCCTGCTGATGCAACGGCGCCGCCACTACCTCGAACGCATCGCGCTGGATGCCCGCGCGCGACAACACCTGGAACGGCGGGTCCAGGAACGCACCCAGGATCTGGAGCTGCTCAACAGCCGGCTGAAGCAGGAAGTGCTGGAGCGCGAACAGGCCCAGCAGGAACTGGTACAGGCCCAGGACGAACTGGTTCAGGCCAGCAAGCTGTCGGCCCTGGGCACCATGAGCGCGAGTATCAGCCACGAGCTCAACCAACCGCTGGCGGCGATCCGCAGCTATGCCGACAACGCCGGAGTATTGCTCGACCATCAACGCAGCGAGGACGCCCGCGCCAACCTCAAATCGATCAGCGAACTGACCGAGCGTATGGCCTCGATCATCGCCCATTTGCGCGCCTTCGCCCGGCGCGACAGGCATGCACCGGAAACCGTGGCCCTGCAGCCGGCCATCGACGATGCCCTGGCGCTGTTGGCCAAGCGCCGGCGCGGCATGGAGGTGGAGCTGATCCGCGACCTGCCGGAGGCGACCCTGTGGGTACAGGCAGGCGAAACCCGCCTGCGCCAGGTGCTCGGCAACCTCTTGGCCAATGCCCTCGACGCCCTCGCCGAAGTGCCCCAACCGCGGCGCATCTGGCTCAGCGCCGAGCGCCACGCCGAAGGCATCGAGCTGCATCTGCGCGACAACGGCCCGGGGTTTTCCGCCGATGCGCTGCAACGTGCTCGCGAACCCTTCTTCACCACCAAGACCAGCGCCCAGGGATTGGGTCTGGGCCTGGCGATCTGCGATACCCTGATGCGTGCCCTGGGCGGCGAGTTGCTGTTCGCCAACCATGCCGAGGGCGGCGCCCTGTTGATCGTCCGTCTGCGTGCCGCCGAACATGGCGTGAGCGCCCGGACGGCTGAGGATTACCCGATATGACCAGCCTCGACACCCGTACCCAGGTTCTGCTGATCGATGACGATCCACACCTGCGCCAAGCCCTGAGCCAGACCCTCGATCTGGCCGGCCTGAAAGTCACCAGCCTGGCCGACGCCCGCGGTCTGGCCGCACGCATCGGCCACGACTGGCCCGGCGTGGTGGTCAGCGATATCCGCATGCCCGGCATCGACGGCCTGCAACTGCTCGAACAGTTGCACGAGCAAGACCCGGAACTGCCGGTGCTGCTGATCACTGGCCACGGCGACGTCCCCCTGGCCGTGCAAGCGATGCGCGCCGGCGCCTACGACTTCCTGGAAAAACCCTTCGCCAGCGAAGACCTGCTCGACAGCGTGCGCCGCGCCTTGACCCTACGCCGCCTGGTGCTGGAAAACCGCACCCTGCGCCTGGCCCTGGCCGACCGCCAGCAACTGAGTGCCCGCGTGATCGGCCAATCGCCGGCGATGCTGCGCCTGCGCGAGCAGATCGGCGCCCTGGCCAGTATCGGCGCCGACGTGTTGATCCTCGGTGAAACCGGCGCCGGCAAGGAGGTGGTCGCCCGCGCCCTGCACGATCTGTCCAGCCGCCGCGACGGGCCTTTCGTCGCGATCAACGCCGGCGCCCTGGCCGAATCGGTGGTGGAAAGCGAGCTGTTCGGTCACGAGGCCGGGGCCTTTACCGGCGCGCAAAAGCGCCGCATCGGCAAGTTCGAATTCGCCAATGGCGGCACCCTGTTTCTCGACGAAATCGAAAGCATGAGCCTGGAGGTGCAGGTCAAGCTGCTGCGCATGTTGCAGGAACGGGTGGTCGAGCGTCTTGGCGGCAACCAGTTGATCCCCCTGGATATCCGGGTGATAGCCGCGACCAAGGAAGACCTGCGCCAGGCCGCCGATCAGGGCCGTTTCCGCGCCGACCTGTATTACCGGCTGAATGTCGCGCCGCTACGGATTCCGGCGTTGCGCGAGCGCGGCGAGGATGCGCTGCTGCTGTTCCAGCACTTCGCCGAGGCCGCCGGCAGCCGCCATGGCCTGCCGCCACGGGCGCTGCAACCGCAGCAACGCGCCGCCCTCCTACGCCATAACTGGCCGGGCAACGTACGCGAACTGCAAAATGCCGCCGAGCGCTTCGCCCTGGGCCTGGATCTGAACCTCGATCTGCAAGCGCCGCCCGAGGTCGAAACGACAACGGCGGCCAGCGGTTTGAGCGCCCAGGTGGAAGCCTACGAACGCAGCCTGATCAGCGCCGAACTGAGCCGTTCGCACAACTCGCTGCGCAGCCTCGCCGAAGCCCTCGGCGTGCCGCGCAAAACCCTGCACGATAAACTGCGTAAGCACGGCCTCAGCTTCGCCGAGCCTGGCGGATTTCCGCCAGATGAATTCGAGTAAGTGGCGGGTTTCCGCCAAACTCATCGATACCCACCACCATTGGCCCGCACCGCGGGCCACCGCACATCCCAGCCAGGCCCCAGCGTAAACGCGTACCGCAACCGCAATTCGGCGTATTTCGGCGACCTGGCATGCCGGTTGCTCTAGTACCCATGGCGACTCGACGAGTTCCGGTCCAGGCCATTGCGGCGCAAACCTGTCGTTTTCCGGCAGGCCACCTAGACTTGAGCTTGTTCATCTGTCCTGCAGCGCTACGGCGCATAACGCGATAACCACAATAAGAGGAAGCACTCCATGTTCAAACTGACTGCTAAGGCGCTGGCATGCGCGCTGTCGCTGAGCATCGCCGGTATGGCCCAAGCCGCCGAGCCGATCGTGATCAAATTCTCCCACGTAGTCGCCGAGCACACCCCCAAAGGTCAGGGCGCGCTGCTGTTCAAAAAACTGGCCGAAGAACGTCTGGGCGACAAAGTCCGGGTCGAGGTCTACCCGAGCTCCTCGCTGTTCGGCGACGGCAAGGAAATGGAAGCGCTGCTGCTCGGCGACGTGCAGCTGATCGCCCCTTCGCTGGCCAAGTTCGAGCAATACACCAAGCAGATCCAGGTATTCGACCTGCCGTTCCTGTTCAAGGACATGGCCGCGGTCGATCGCTTCCAGCAAAGCCCGGAAGGCCAGGCGCTGCTGAAATCCATGGAAGCCAAGAACATTACCGGTCTGGCCTACTGGCATAACGGCCTCAAGCAACTGTCGGCCAACAAAGCTCTGGTCGAGCCGAAGGACGCCCGCGGCCTGAAGTTCCGCGTACAGCCTTCCGCGGTACTCGAAGAGCAGTTCAAGGCGGTCAAAGCCAACCCGCGTAAAATGAGCTTCGCCGAGGTCTACCAAGGCCTACAGACCGGCGTGGTAAACGGTGCCGAGAACCCCTACTCGAACATCTACAGCCAGAAGATGCATGAAGTGCAGAAGTTCATCACCGAATCCAACCACGGTGTTCTGGACTACATGCTGATCACCAACACCCAGTTCTGGAACGGCCTGCCGGCAGACGTGCGCAGCGAGCTGGACAAGATCGTCGTCGAAGTCACCGCCGAAGTTAACAAGCAAGCCGGCGCGCTGAACGATGGCGACAAGCAGCGCATCCTCGATGCCAAAACCACCGAAATCCTCACCCTGACTCCTGAGCAGCGCGGCATGTGGCGCGACGCAATGAAGCCGGTATGGAGCAAGTTCGAAGGCGAAATCGGCGCAGACCTGATCAAAGCCGCAGACGCAGCGAACCAGTAGGACGAATTGAGCGCAGCGATACCCATCGCATGACCCGATGGGTATCGCCGCCTGCGACTCAACCGATCCTACCCACTGCGGACAGCGGTCCGCAGTGACCCTGCGCTATCCACTCCACCCCTGGAGACTCTATCGATGAACGCCTTGCGGCGCGTCTGGGACCACTTCGAGGAAGGCTTTATCGCCTTTCTATTGGCCGCCATGACGCTGGTGACCTTCGTCTACGTGATCCTCAACAACCTTTACACGCTGTTCTACAACCTGGCGGATCGCTGGACGGCTGGCAGCGAGTTGTTCTTCGCCATTGGCGACAGCATTCTGGCGATGGCCCAGGCGATGACCTGGAGCATTGCCCTGACCAAGGCCCTATTCGCCTGGTTGATCTTTTTCGGCCTGGCCTACGGTGTGCGCACCGCCGGGCATATCGGCGTCGATGCCTTGGTCAAGCTGGCCAGTAAACCGGTGCAACGCTACATCGGCCTGCTCGCCTGCATGGCCTGCCTGGGCTACGCCGGCTTGATCGCGGTGGCCAGCTTCGACTGGATGGGCACGCTGTTCAGCGCCGGCATCGGCGCCGAAGACCTCGGCCATTACGGCATCATGCAATGGCATATCACCGTCATCGTGCCGTTCGGTTACGCCATGGTGTTTATCCGCTTCCTGGAAATCTTCGTGCGCATCCTGCGCAACCAGCAGACCGGCCTCGGTCTGGCCGATGAGGCCGCCGAAGCGATGAAGTTGACCGAGCACGAGGAGCCCAAGCAATGACCATCCTGTTCCTCTTTTTCCTGCTGTTCCTGCTGATGCTGATCGGCGTGCCGATCGCCGTGTCCCTCGGTCTGGCCGGCTCGGTAACGATCATGCTGTTCAGCCCGGACTCGGTGCGTTCGCTGGCGATCAAACTGTTCGAAACCAGCGAGCACTACACCCTGCTGGCGATCCCGTTCTTCCTGTTGTCCGGCGCCTTTATGACCACCGGCGGTGTGGCCCAGCGCCTGATCGACTTCGCCAACGCCTGCGTCGGTCATATCCGCGGCGGCTTGGCGATTTCCGCGGTGATGGCCTGCATGCTGTTCGCCGCGCTGTCCGGCTCATCGCCGGCGACTGTGGCGGCGGTCGGCTCTATCGCCATCGCCGGCATGGTGCGCTCCGGTTACCCACAGGCGTTCGGCGCCGGCATCGTGTGTAACGCCGGCACCCTGGGCATCCTGATCCCGCCGTCGATCGTCATGGTGGTGTACGCCGCGGCGACCGAGCAATCGGTCGGCAAGCTGTTCATGGCCGGGGTGATGCCGGGCCTGCTGCTGGGTGTGGCGCTGATGGTGGCGATCTATATAGTGGCGCGCAAAATGAACCTGCCGGCCATGCCGCGCGCCAGCTTCCGCGAGTTCCTCTCCGCCGCACGCAAGGCGGTATGGGGCCTGCTGTTGATGGTGATCATCCTCGGCGGCATTTACTCGGGCATGTTCACCCCCACCGAAGCGGCCGCCGTGGCGGCGGTTTACGCCGGGTTCGTGGCGCTGTTCGTGTACAAGGACATGCGCATCCGCGAGTGCCCCAAGGTGCTGCTGGAATCCGGCAAGCTGACCATCATGCTGATGTTCATCATCGCCAACGCCATGCTCTTCGCCCACGTGCTGACC
>NZ_CAMPHN010000001.1 GCF_946885885.1 uncultured Pseudomonas sp. | reverse complement strand
TACAAAAGTAACTATCAGCCGGAATGATGGCTTGCTGACTTGTATCGACAAAGACGGATGTGAGCAAAGCTCTCGTCCCCTGTAGCCCGAATAAGCCTTGGCGTAATCCGGGAGCGGATGTGGGGACGATCATCAATCCGTAGGTCGGGTTAGCGGCGACTGTCATGGTTCAGGCAGCACCATCGCCGCCGGCCGCCGCGTAACCCGACAGGGTCTTCACGTATCGATAGCGGCCCCCAATGGTGGACAAGCCTTCGGCATGTCCACCCTACGACGATTTTGCAGGGGAACCGCCTGGCGCGCTTACAAACTATCCGGATCGCCGCAGAACATCTGAATCCGCGAACGCAGCCAGCGTTCGGCGGGGTCGTTGTCCTGGGCGCCGCGCCAGGCCATGTGCAATTCGAAGGTCTGCGTCTCCAGCGGCGGGTCCTCGGCGCGCAAACCGCCGGCGGCGGTCAGGGCGGCGGCGGTGTAATCGGGTACCGTGGCGATGATATTGGTGCCGCTGAGCAGCGTGCTCAGGCCGTTGAATTGCGGCACCGCGAGCACCACGCGACGGCTGCGCCCGAGCTTTTCCAGGGCCTCGTCGATAAAGCCGCTGAGGTCGCCGGCGAACGACACCAGGGCATGCGGTCGCGCGCAATAATCGTCCAGGCTCAAGGGGCCGGGCACCGAGTCAGCACGCAGCAATTTTGCACTGCTGCGCCGCAGCACCTTGCGTTTGGCGTTGGCCGGCAACTCCTGGGTGTAACTGACGCCCACCGATATCTCGCCGGAGGCCAGCAACGCGGGCATCAACAGGTAGTTGGTGCGGCGGATCACCAGCACCACGCCGGGCGCTTCGGCGCGCAGACGTTTGATCAATGGCGGCAGCAAACCGAACTCGACATCGTCGGACAGGCCGATCCGGAACACCGCATTGCTGGTCGCTGGATCGAAGTCGGCGGCACGGCTGACCGCGGTTGAAATCGAATCCAAGGCCGGCGAGAGCAGGCCGGCGATCTCCTGGGCGCGGGCGGTGGGTTCCATGCTGCGTCCGGTACGCACGAACAGCGGGTCGTCGAACAGGCTGCGCAGGCGGGCGAGGGCGGCACTGATCGCCGGCTGACCGAGAAACAGCTTTTCCGCCGCGCGCGTCACGCTACGCTCGTGCATCAAGGTCTCGAAAACGATCAACAGGTTGAGATCGACTCGGCGGAGATCGTTGCGGTTCATCCGGTGTCCATTTTGGAGTGGCTGCGCTTGTGTGCGTTCTTCAGGCTAATGCCGAACGCTACTGACAGGCAATATGCTGACAGAAATCGACATAAGCGCCTGAATCATCATCGACAGGCATGGTGAATATCACGTCGGTGCTGTGGCAATGCTGACAAAGCCCGGATAAAGTCCGTGGCTATGAAAGGGCGGAGAAACGCAAGTCGAGCGTTTCCGCGTTCCGAACAGGGCCAACCAACGAGGTTCGTTATGTCCCGCATCATCCGTTTTCATCAGTTCGGCGAGGCCGACGTCCTCAAGATCGAGGATCGTCCGAGCCCGACGCCCGCGGCTGGAGAAGTATTGATAGGCGTGGAAGCCATTGGCGTGAGCTGGTACGACGTACTCTGGCGGCAAAACCTGGGCAATACGCCCGCACAACTGCCCGCTGGCCTGGGCCATGAACTGGCCGGCACCGTGCTGGCGGTCGGCGATGGCGTATCCGACCTCGCGGTCGGCGACCGGGTCGCCAGCTTTCCCGGGCACACCGCCAACCGCTACCCGGCCTACGCCGAGCAAGTGGTGCTGCCGCGTCGCTCGCTTACCCGTTACGCCGAGTGCCTGACCCCGCAGCAGGCGTGCGTGCATTACTTGCCTTCGATGGTGGGCTGGTTCGGCTTCGTCGAACTGGCGCGCCTGCAACCCGGCGAAACCGTACTGGTGACGGCCGCCAGCCGCTGTTGGGGCCCCTATATCGTGCAAATGGGCAAAGCCCTGGGCGCCCATGTGATTGCCGCCACCGAGCATGGCGAAGACAGCGATTTCCTCAAACAATTGGGCGCCGACCAGATCATCCTCACCGAGGAGCAGGACCTGGTCAGCCGCGTCGCCAAGCTCACCGATGGGCGAGGGGTGGACGTGGTGATGGACGCCCTCGGCGGCCCGCAGATGTGCCTGTTGGGCGATGCGCTGGCACCGCGTGGTCGTTTGGTCCTATTCGACCTGCAGGGCGGCAACGAAACGCCGTTTCCGGCCTGTGCGGCGTTCCAGAAGAACATCCAGTTCTTCGTGCACTGCATCGGCAACTTCACCGGCAAGGAAGAACTCGGCATCCCGCAAGACGAGGCCGCGGTGGCCAAAGCGCTGCAAGGCATCAACCAGCTGACCGCCGACGGTTTGCTGCGGCCGCTGATCGACAGCGTATTCGGTTTCGACGAGGTGGTTGCCGCGCACCGTTATATGGAAACCTGCCCGAGCCGCGGTCGGGTGCTGTTGCAGGTTGAAACGGCGCCATAAGCCGAGCTTTCCAACCCAGTGTTATCGCCTGCGAGATCCTAGGGCGGACATGCCGAAGGCTTGTCCGCATTGGGACGCCCGCGGTGGACAAAGCTCCCCACCAAAGCACTCTTCGTAGCCCGTAAGCACCATTGGTTGACTTTGATCGTTGCCACATCGAGGCGTCGAACCGTCCACGTGGGAACGATCAGCTGCCCCGGTAGCCCGGATAAGCCTTGGCGCCATTCGGGATGGCCCGTGCAATCACCAGCGATGCCCCGGATTGCATCCGGGCTACAGAATCTATCGATCCAGCCCATACTCCTCGGCCAATAGCGCGGCCACGGCAGCGCTTGAATCGAGTATCTGCAGGCGTTGCGCGGCCAGTTCCGGCGCCAGGCGAAACGGCGGCACGCTGTCGAACACCACTATCGATTCCAGCAACGCACTGTCGAGCAACTCAGTACCAGCAGTGAACAGGCCGTGCACCGCGCCGGCGAGAATCCGCGTGGCGCCAGCGGCATGGCAGGCCTCGGCGGCGCGCAACAGGGTGTTGCCGGTGCTGATCAGGTCGTCGACGATGATCGCCGTCTTGCCCGCCACATCGCCGATCAATACTGAATCAGTGACCATGTCATCGCGCCTGTGCTTGGCCATATAGGCACTCGCCACCTGCCGGTCGAGGCGTTGTTGCAGGGCATGGCGGAACTGTTCGGCACGCTTGACTCCGCCGCTATCGGGGGAGACAGCGACGACCTCGTCCTCGGCTACCTGAGCGGCGAAATACTCGGCGAATAGCGTTGCGCCCGGCAGATTCTGGCTGGGGATGCGAAAGGCGTTATCGAAAGCCGCGTCGTTATGCACCTCCAGCGTCAGCAGGCGATCGACGCCGCAAGCCTCGAACATGGCCGCGACATAGCGGCTGACGATCGGGTCCTGGGGGTGGGTGCGGCGCTCTTTGCGGCCATAGCAGAGGTAAGGTGCGACCACCTGCACCCTGCGGGCGCCGGCATCTTTCAGGGCGCCGCAGAAGAACAGCAGATGACAGAGCTTGTCGTTTCCGCTTTGTCGGTCATCGCCATGCAGCGAGTGGAACACCACCGCTTCACGACCAGCCACCGGCTGCAACGGCCTGCTCTTGTGCTCTCCGTCCTCGTACAGACGTTCCTCATGTTCGGCCAGTTGGCAGCCGAGGTGCTGAGCCACGCGAGCGCCATAGGCCTGACTGCCTCTCAGGGCGAATAGCAAGGGACCGGGTTTGCTCATGACGGCGACTCCTGTGAAGGCGGCAAAAGCGTTGGACAGCCTGTCCGGAGAGCTTGTCGCTCAGTTATATAGGTGCCTACGAGCTGTCGCTTGATGCACATCAACACAACCGCCGCAATCGAGGCGCATCGTGTAAGTGCTGTACGGCTTGTCCGCAGGCATTGTTCCAGGAAGGCCGATCCTTTCATCCAT
Source organism: uncultured Pseudomonas sp. (assembly GCF_946885885.1). Next base: position 98,570 of record NZ_CAMPHN010000001.1, on the reverse strand, counting down.
CGATCGAGGAGGTGTTCCATGAGTCAATTTCAACGGCTGTTGCTGGTCGCCGATCCGCAGATGCATCACTCGCCCGCACTCCAGCGCGCCGCCGCTATGGCCAAGGCCTCTGGGGCCGCGCTGCATATCCTGAGCGTGGTCGAGCCGTTCTCGACTTTGCCGTTATTGGACAAAAGCATTCAGGAGCTGACCCGCGAAGCTCGCATGCAGGACTGCCGTGACTGGCTCAAGGACGAGGTCGAGCTGTTGCGCAGCAAAGGCCTGGAAGTCACCAGCGAAGTGCTCTGGAGCGACCAGCCGCTCAAGGAAATCCTCGTGCATGTGGCGGAAATGCCGGTCGACCTGCTGATCAAAGACCTGCAGCATGAACCGGCGCTCAAGCGTGCCTTTGTCACACCGCTGGACTGGCACCTGCTGCGCGAATGCCCGGTCCCCGTGCACCTGGTCGGTGTCGCCAGTAACCCGCTGCCGCTCAAGGTAGTCGCCGCCGTCGATCCTTCACATCCGGAAAGCGCGAGCAGCGACTTGAACGATCGGATCATCGCGGCGGCTAATGGCCTGGCCCTGCAATGCGACGCGCAACTGCATCTGTTGCATACCTGCGACCTGTCGCCGGCCTTTCTCGCCGAAGCGGGCACTGCGACTGCAGCTTGCGTGGATATGCTCGATGAATTGCGCCAGTCACAGGCGACGTCCTTTGCGGCGTTGGCAGAGCGATACGGGGTTCCGGCCGAGCGGCGGCATTTCCTTATAGGGCCGCCAATTCATACGATTGCCGGCTTTGCGGCGCGCAACCAGATCGATGTGCTGGTAATGGGCAGGGTGCAGCGTAAGGGACTGGACAAGCTGATCGGCAGTACCACCGAACACCTGCTTTATCAGGTGCCTTGCAGCATTCTGGCGATTGCACTTTAGCCACGTAAAAATTGCCGGAAGCCATTTTTAACGTCGTGAAGAGACGGCCAGAGAATGGATTGCAGGCACATATAAAAGCCCCTGGGCTTATCGGCACAGGGGCTTGGAGCCATTGCCGACGCTCAACTGGTTTTTACCGGGATGACCTGTTCCGGTTTGCTGGCCTCGGGCTTCTTCGGCAGGCTGATGCTCAGCAGGCCTTTGCTGTATTGGGCGGCGATCTGCTCGGTATCGATGCCTGGGGGCAGGCTGAAGATCCGCTCGAAGCTGCCGTAGTGGCGCTCTGAAAGGTAGTAGTCTTTGTTCTTTTCCTCCGTTTCCTGGTTTTTCTCGCCCTTGATGATCAGGTTGCCGTTGGACACTTTGATCTCGATATCCTTCTCATCCATACCGGGTAGTTCGGCGGTGATTTCGAAGCTCTTTTCCTTCTCCGCGATATCCACGGCAGGCATGCTCTGACCGATCAACTCCCGTCGCCAAAACGGTTCCGCCTCGAAGGCGCGGCGCCCGAACGGTAAGTGCAGTGGGGCGCGGGTGAAGTCATCGAACAGATGATCGACCTGGCGACGCAGGCTTTCGAAAAGATTTCGCGGCTCTGCCAGGGCTGGGCTCTTGCTGGGCGTTTCCTCGCTTTTCACCGGCAGTTTTTTTGCAGTGCTAGACATGTTCGTCCCCTCCGTAGGGAGTGTCCGGGATTGGACGGATTTAGTCTGCGACGGGCCTTGCGGCGTCACTTTGATCTCGATCAAACAGCGCTGAGTACAATTATCGGATTCATTGACCCGGATCAAACTTGTTGCCTCGACTGCGGCCTAGCCTGGAAGCAAATCGACCAGAGCGGGAGAGTGGTGATGCACGTCATACCGAGCATTTGCACATTCTGCGGGGTCGGTTGCGGCATTGGCCTGCGTATCGAAAACGGCCAGGTCGTTGGCGTCGAACCGCAACCGGGCCATCCCGTCAGCCAAGGCCAGCTGTGCGCCAAGGGTTGGGCCACCAGCTACGCCATCGCGCCGGCCGAGCGCATCAGCCAACCGTTGATCAAAGAGCACGGGCGCTTTCGCCCGGCCAGTTGGGACGAGGCATTGACGCGGGTCGCCGAGGCCTTTCGCACGGCGCTGGACGAGGGCGGGCCAGGTGCGGTGGGGCTGATCAGTTGCGCCCGGGCCAGCAACGAAGATAACTACGCCGCACAGAAATTCGCCCGTGCGGTACTCCAGAGCAACAACATCGACCACTGCGCACGCATCTGTCACAGCCCCTCGGTGGCCGGTTTATCGCGCACCCTGGGCTCGGGGGCGATGACCAATAGCATCGCCGATATCGACCAGGCCGATCTGATTCTGGTGATAGGCGCCGATGTCACCGAGAACCACGCCATGATCGGCGCGCGTATGCTGCGTGCCCAAGCACGGGGCGCCACCCTGGTGGTGATCGATCCGCGCAAGACGCGCCTGGCCCGGCTCGCCGATATTCACCTGCAATTGCGTCTGGGCAGCAATATCGCGCTGCTCAACGGCCTGCTGCGGATCATCCTCGACAACGGCTGGGAGAACCGCGCATTCATCGCCGAGCGTTGCGAAGATATCGAACCGCTGCGCCGGCATCTGGCCGAGCTGACGCCGGCGCAGAGCAGCGCCATGACTGGCATTGCCGTCGCCGACCTGGAAAAACTGGCCTATCTCTACAGCCATGCCAAGGCCGCCTTTATCGCCTATGGCATGGGCATCACCCAGTTCCAGAGCGGTACCAACAATGTGATCGCGGTGTCCAATCTGGCCCTGGCCTGCGGTCAGATCGGCCGCCCCGGCACCGGCATCAACCCGCTGCGCGGGCAGAACAACGTGCAGGGCGCCTGCGACATGGGTTGCCTGCCCAACGTCTATCCCGGTTATCAGGATGTCGCCGATCCGGCGGTGCAGGCCAAGTTCGCCGCGGCCTGGGGCTGCGAACCGGCGAAAGCGCCGGGGCTGACCTCCCTGGGCATGATGCACGCGGCGCGGCAGGGCGAGTTGCGCACGCTGATGATCATGGGCGAAGACCCGCTGCTGACCGACCCGGACCAGAATCAGGTGGCCAGATCCTTCGCCGCCCTGGATTGCCTGGTGGTGGTGGAACTGAGCCTGACCGAAACGGCCAAACACGCCGATGTGCTGCTGCCGGCTGCATCGTTCGCCGAGAAGGACGGCACCTTCACCAATTGCGAGCGCCGCGTGCAACGCATTCGCCGCGCCATAGCGCCGCCGGGGCTAGCCCGCGGCGACTGGCAGATACTCGGCGAACTGGCGGCGCGTATGGGCTATCCGGGCATGCTGTGGCGCGATAGCGAGGCGGTATTCGACGAAATGGCCGCACTGACGCCGATCTTTTCCGCCATGAGTTACCCGGCGCTGGATGCGCGACGCGGTCTGCAATGGCCCTGCGACAACGAGCATCCGCAGGGTTCGCCGATCCTTCACCAACAGCATTTCCCTCTCGGACGTGGGCGCTTCCTTGCTGTCTCCCAGGTCGATGTCGACGAGTTGCCGGATACCGAGTATCCGTTCGCCTTCACCACCCATCGCCTGCATTTTCACTACGGCTGCGGCTCGATGACCCGCAAATCGCCGCTGCTAGAGCGCGAAACGCCCGAGGGCTTGCTGTTCATGCATCCCGAGGACGCCGCGAAGCTCGGCCTGAGCCAGCATCAGGGCGTACGGGTGCGTTCGCGCCGCGGCTGCCTGGAAACCCGCGTGCAGCTCAGCGACGATTTGCCCAGAGGCACCCTGGGCATGCCTTATCACTTCAGGGAGGCGCCCTGTAACCGCTTGACCAACAACGCCCAGGACCCGATCAGCAAAATGCCCGAACTCAAGGCTTGCGCGGTCGCGGTCGAAGCCCTGCTACCCGGCCAGGCGCCGAACCCGCGGGTCGGCACGTTCGAGGTGGATCGCCATGCAAGCCTATAGCCTGTTGCGGCCGCAGGATCTGCGCGCCCACCTGGCGCGCGAGCACCGCGTCTACGAAGCACGCCCGGACGAGCAGGGCGGGGTGCATTGGCAATTGGTCAGCAGCCAGGACTGCACGGCCTTTGCGCCACCGCGCGAGCCGCCGCCGTTTTCCGCCAAGGGTTTCTTCTTCGCCGAGCGCGAGCTGCTGTTCCGTTTCGACGGCGGCCAGTTCTATTCGGCCATGCCCCAGGTTCAACCCCAGGCGTTGTTCGGCCTGCAAGCCTGCGACCTGCAGGCGGTGGCCTATCAGGATCGCTTCTTCGCCGATGATCCGCATTACCAGGCGCGGCGGCAGGCCACTTTGCTGGTCGGTGTCGACTGCCTGCACAGCTGCAGCGGTGGCTTCTGCAGCATTCTGGACAGCGGCCCGACGGTACACGAACGGAACGCCGACCTGATCCTGATGCCGCGCGACGAGACGCATGCCGGTTGGCTGTTGCTGGTCGCCAGCGACGCCGGGCGCAAGGCTTTGCAAGGTCTCAGCCTGCCCAGGGCGCCGGATGACTGGAGGGCCGAACGAGCCGCGCACCGCGCGGTGGTGGCCCGCGAGCAGGGTGAGCAGGGCGAAATAGTCGAAGGCATCGCCGCGCTGAATGCCGGGGCGATCAGTCACGCTACCTGGGGCAGTTTGGGCCTGCGCTGCCTGGGCTGCTCGGGTTGCACCTCGGTATGCCCGACCTGCTCCTGCTATGCACCGCTCGATCAACCCTGCGCGGGCGAGGGCGCGCAGCGCGAGCGGGTATGGGATTCCTGCCTGTATCAGGGCTTTCAGCAAGAGGCCAGCGGCCATAACCCCAGCGCAACCGCGGGTCAGCGGGTGCAACGGTTCTGGTCGCACAAGTTCGGCGATGGTTTCAAGGCCCGTTTCGAACACTACGGTTGCGTCGGCTGTGGCCGCTGCGACCGCGTCTGTCCCGGCGGCATAGGTGTGCACGGGGTCATGCAACGAGTGACGCAATCATGATCGACTCGACCCCACGCCGCCTGTTATTGCTCGATCACTATGCCGACGGCGAAGACACTCGCCACTTCAACCTGCGTATCGAACAGCCGCGGCCCGGCGATCGGAGCGTTATGCCTGGCCAGTTCTTTATGCTCAGCCTGCCCGGCGTAGGCGAGGCGCCCTTCACCTATCTCAACCCGCCAACCGCAGATGGCAGCTTCAGCGCCCTGGTGAGGCGCACGGGGCGACTCACCGCTACCCTGTTCGAGCAACCGGTCGGGGCTGTCCTGGGCTATCGCGGCCCCTTTGGTCGGGGTTGGCCGCTGTTCTTCCGCAACAGCCGGATTTTGCTGGTGGCCGGCGGTTGCGGCCTGGCGCCGCTGGCCGGGGTGATCGATGAAGCTGCGCGGCACAACCTGCCAGCGCAGTTGAGCGTGATTTACGGCGCACGACATACCGCCGCCCAGGTGCTGGAACGCGAACGCGCGCGCTGGCGGCAGACCCTGAGCTTTATTGAGACCTTTGACCAGGCCTCGCCCGGACAACGCCAGGGCACACCGATCGAGCATTTCGATCAGGTGTTCGCCGAGCAGGCACCGGATGCACTGTTGTGCTGCGGCCCGGAACCGCTGATGTTGGCCAGCGCCGAGGCCTGCCTGCAGCGCGGTATCGCGCCGAACAGGATCTGGCTTTCCCTGGAGCGACGCATGCACTGCGCCGACGGGCTCTGCGGCCATTGCTACCTGGGCACCAGTTATGTCTGCCAGGACGGCCCGACCTACCGCTACGACCGCTACCTGCAACTGTCGGCCAATAGCTGCTCACCATCTAGCGAAGCGCATTACCGGCTTTGCTAAGCGGGCAATGCATGAAGGAGTCCAATATGAGTCGCCCAATAAGGCGTTCGGACATCATCGAAAAATCGCCCAGCGACTGGCCCGTCGAACCGAACTGGCGGGATAGCCCCACAGCGCGCGCGGAATTCTCCTGGCGCACGGAAGCGGCGGCACTGAGCGGTCTGCCGGGTGGAGGGTTGAATCTGGCCTTCGAGGCCGTGGATCGGCATGCCCAGGGCGAACATCGGCGCCATGTGGCGTTGCGTATCCTGCAGCGCGACGGCGGCCGTAGCGACATCAGTTACGGCCAGTTGAGCAGCCTGAGCAACCGCTTCGCCAATGTGTTGAAGGGCCTCGGCGTCGGCCCTGGCGAACGGGTGTTCCTGCTCTGCGGGCGCGGCATCGAGCTGTACCTGGGCATGCTCGGCGGGCTGAAAAATGGCTGTGTGGTGTGCCCGCTATTCTCCGCCTTCGGTCCCGAGCCGATCGAAACCCGCCTGCGTTTGGGCGAGGGCGCGGTGTTGCTGACCAGCGAAACCCTGTACTGGCGCAAGGTGGCGAAAATCCGCGAGCGCTTACCGGCACTCAAACATGTATTGGTGTACGACATGGACTGCGGCGTGAATACGTCGGTCGAAGGCGCGCACAACCTGTATCAGCTGCTGGGGGATGCCGCGGACAGCTTCCCGATAGCCCAGACGACACCCGACAGCCCAGCGCTGCTGCATTTCACCAGCGGCACCACCGGCACGCCCAAGGGCGCCTTGCATGTGCATGGGGCGGCGTTGACTCACCTGGTTACGGGCAAATACGCCCTCGACCTGCACCCGAACGATATCTACTGGTGCAGCGCCGATCCGGGCTGGGTCACCGGCACCTCATACGGCATTCTCGCGCCCTTGCTGCTGGGGGTGACCAGCGTGGTCGACAGCGGCGAGTTCGATGCCGAGCGCTGGTATCGGATTCTCGAACAGCAGCAGGTCAACGTCTGGTATACCGCGCCCACGGCTATCCGCATGCTGATGAAGGCCGGCGCGGACCTGGCGCGCCGCCACTATTTCCCCCAGCTGCGCTTTGTCGCCAGCGTCGGCGAGCCGCTCAATCCCGAGGCGGTGTGGTGGGGCAAGGAGGTGCTCGGCCTGCCGATCCACGACAATTGGTGGCAGACCGAGACCGGCGGCATCATGCTCGCCAATACCCTGTCGATGGCGATCAAACCCGGCTCCATGGGCAAACCGCTGCCGGGCGTCGAAGCCGCTATCGTCGAACGTCATCAGGACGGCAGCCTGGGCCTCTTGGACGATGGACTGATCGGCGAACTGGCGCTGAAACAGCCCTGGCCGGCGATGTTTCGCGCCTATCTGGGCCAGGAGGAGCGTTACCGCCGCTGTTTCGTCGGCGACTGGTACCTGAGCGGCGATCTGGCCTGGCGCGATGCCGACGGCTATTACTGGTTCGTCGGTCGCAGCGACGATGTGATCAAGTCCGCCGGCCATCTGATCGGCCCCTTCGAAGTGGAAAGCGCATTGATGGAGCACCCGGCGGTGGCCGAGGCGGCGGTGATCGGCATTCCCGATGCGTTGCAGGGCGAGAGGGTCAAGGCTTTCGTCTCGCTGAAGGGCGGATTCGAACCCGGCCCGCAGTTGCAGGCAGAGTTGCTCGGCCATGCGCGCAAACGTCTGGGGGCGACCGTGGCGCCCAAGGAGTTGGCCTTTCTGCCCAGCTTGCCGCGCACCCGCAGCGGCAAGCTGATGCGCCGCCTGCTCAAGGCCCGCGAACTGGGCCTGCCGGAAGGCGACACCTCGACCCTGGAGAACCCGCTATGAGCACGCCCGCGCTGCCTTATTCGCGGGAATTCGCCCAGAGCCTGCTGCGTGACATGTTGCGCATCCGGCGCATGGAGGAGCGCGCCGCCGAGCTGTACGGCGAGGGCAAGATCCGCGGCTTTCTGCATCTGTATATCGGTGAGGAAGCGGTGGCGGTCGGCGCGTTACGAGCACTGGCGCCGGACGATGCGGTGCTGGCCACCTACCGCGAGCATGCGCATGCCTTGATCCAGGGCGTTGCCATGAGCACTATCATGGCCGAGATGTACGGCAAGCAGGAAGGCTGTTCGCGCGGGCGCGGCGGCTCGATGCATTTGTTCGACGCCAATACGCGCTTTTTCGGCGGCAATGCCATCGTCAGCGCCGGTCTGCCGCTGGCGGTCGGCCTGGCCCTGGCCGAGCGCATGCTCGGTGGTTCGCGGATCACTGTGTGTTTTTTTGGCGAGGGGGCGATGGCCGAAGGCGCCTTTCACGAGGCGATCAATCTGGCGGCGCTGTGGCAATTGCCGGTGCTGTTTTGCTGCGAGAACAATCTTTACGCCATGGGCACCGCCCTCGGCCGCTCGCAATCGCAGACCGATCTGTGCGCCAAGGCGGCGGCCTATAAGGTGGTCGCCGAGGCGGTGGACGGCATGGATGTGGTAGCGGTACATGAAGCCACGCGCAAGGCGGCGGAGCAGGTGAGGGCGGGGTTGGGGCCGTACTTTCTGGAGTTCAAGACCTATCGCTTCCGTGCCCATTCGATGTTCGATCCCGAGCTGTACCGCGACAAGGCCGAGGTCGAAAAATGGAAGGAACGCGGCCCCATCCACAGCTATAGCGCCCGGTTGAAGGCCCAAGAGTTGTTGGATGAGGCGCAATTCCTGGCCATCGACAGCGCGGTTTGCGCGGAGGTCGACGCCGCCGTGGCCTTTGCCGAGGCCGGCAGCCTGGAACCGCTGGCAACGCTGTGCCGCGATGTCTATACCGAGACAGACGCCGCAACACAGTCCGCAATAGCCGGCACGGAGGGCGCAGCATGAGCGGCCGTATAAGCTACCGCGAGGCATTGCGTCAGGCCCTGCGCGAAGCCATGCAGCGCGACCCCCGGGTGTTTCTGATGGGCGAGGATGTCGGCTGCTATGGCGGCACCTATGCGGTATCCAAGGGCCTGCTCGAAGAATTCGGCGCCGAGCGCATTCGCGACACGCCGCTGTCCGAACTGGGTTTCGTCGGTGCCGGAATAGGCGCGGCGCTGGGCGGTATGCGGCCGATCGTCGAGGTGATGACGGTGAACTTCTGCTTGCTCGCGCTCGACCCGTTGTTCAACACCGCGGCGACCCTGCGGCATATGTCCGGCGGCCAGTTTTCCGTGCCTCTGGTGCTGCGCATGGCCACCGGCGCCGGTCGGCAGCTGGCGGCCCAGCATTCCCATAGCCTGGAGGGCTGGTTCGCGCATATTCCCGGCTTGAAGATTCTCGCCCCGGCCACCCTGGAAGACGCCCGCGGCATGCTCTGGCCCGCGCTGCAGGATCCTGACCCGGTGCTGATCTTCGAACATGCCCAGCTCTACAACCTAGAAGGCGAATTGAACCAGGCCGAAGCGGTGGACATCTGCTCGGCCAAGGTGCGCCGCGGCGGCCGCGACCTGACGTTGATCGCCTATGGCGGCACCCTGGGTAAAGCCCTGACGGCGGCCGAACAGCTGGCCGGCGAGGGCATCGACGCCGAGGTCATCGACCTGCGCGTGCTGCGCCCACTGGACGACGCCACCTTGCTCGCATCGGTGCGCAAGACCCGTCGCGCCCTGGTGGTCGACGAAGGCTGGCGCAGCGGGAGCCTGGCGGCCGAGATCATCGCGCGGATCGTCGAGCAGGCTTTCTATGATCTGGATGCACCGCCGGCGCGGGTGTGCAGCGCCGAAGTACCGATGCCCTATGCCAAACACCTGGAACAAGCGGCTCTGCCGCAAGTGCCGGCGATAGTCGCGGCGGCCCATGCGTTGTGCGGCTAACCGGAAACTGCGGGGGGATTGCCGTACGAACCTGTAGGAGCCAGCTTGCTGGCGATCGATGGATCAGGCGCTGCCTGGTATTGCTGATTGAGGAAGGGTGAATGATCGAATTCAAGCTGCCGTCCCTCGGCGCCGATATGGACGAGGGCACTTTGCTGGAATGGCAGATCGAGCCGGGCGATAAGGTCACACGCGGCCAAGTGATCGCGGTGGTCGATACGGCCAAGGCGGCAGTGGATGTGGAATCTTGGCAGGAGGGCGAGGTATTCGAGCTGCTGATCGAACCCGGCGTCAAGGTGCCAGTGGGCACGCCAATCGCCACGTTGCTGGAAGCCGGGGAAAGCGCCCCCAGCGTCAGGCGCAAGCCCGGAATCACTGCACGGCAAACCGAGCCCGCGCCAGCGGTCGCAAGCAAAACGGCTGAGCCCGCCGAACCGCCCAGCAGTAGGCCGCGGGTTTCCCCGGCCGCGCGCAAGCGTGCTGCGGAGCTGGGTTTGGATCCGGCCGCACTGGCTGGCAGTGGTCCCCATGGCGTGGTCACCCTGGAAGACGTCGAAGCCGCCGCACAGCCTGCTGCGCCTGTTGCACCTGTCGACCGCCACGCCGCGATGCGCCAGGCGATTGCCGCGGCCATGAGCCGCTCGAAACGCGAGATCCCGCACTACTACCTGAGCGAGACCATCGCCCTCGGCAATGCCATGGCCTGGTTGCAGGCGCGCAATGCCGGGAGCACGCCGGAACAACGCCTGTTGCCCGGTGTGCTGCTACTCAAGGCGGTGGCCTTGGCGTTGCGTGAGTACCCGCAGCTCAACGGCTTCTGGCGCGACGAGGCCTTTCAGCCGGCCGCCGGCATTCACCTCGGCGTAGCCATCGCCCTGCGTCAGGGCGGGCTGATTGCACCGGCACTGCACGATGTCGCCGACAAACCGCTGAGCCAACTGATGAGCGAACTCGGCGATCTGGTGCAACGCACGCGCAGTGGTTCGCTGCGCAGTTCGGAATTGAGCGACGCCAGCCTTACCGTCACCCAACTCGGCGATCAGGGCGTGGACGCTGTGATTGGCGTGATCTACCCGCCCCAGGTGGCCTTGGTCGGCTTCGGCCGCATCCTCGAACGACCCTGGGTAGAAGCGGGGCAGTTGTGCGTCATGCCCACCGTGATCGCCAGCCTGGCCGCCGATCACCGGGTCAGCGACGGCCATTATGGCGCGCGCTTTCTCGCCGAGATCCGCCGGCTACTACAAACCCCGGACAGTCTGTAAGGAGCCCATCATGGATAAGCAGCAGTTGCGTCGGCAGGTACTGGAAGAACTGCAACAGGTTGCCCCTGAACTCGACGCCGAAAGCCTGCGCGGCAATCGACCGCTACGCGACGAGGTCGACCTCGATTCGATGGATTGGCTGCGCTTTCTCAGCGCCTTGCATCGGCGTTTTGCGGTCAATATCCCCGAGACCGACTACCAGCAGTTGGACAGCCTTGATGCAGTGGTTGGCTATCTGCATCAGCGTTTGCCTAATCCCGACAGGTTCTAGGAGCCTTTCCGGCAAAGCAGCTGACAGCAAGGTGTAGGTTGGTGCTGAGGCACGAAGCCCAACACATTCAGCATATTGGGCTTCGCGGAGCGAAGCCTGCGCGGCCCGCCCCAATACTCGGCCGGCGCCTAACTACCTCCGTCGCCGCAACAGGGCACGGAGCATCCGACAGCAAGGACTTCACCATGGCTGATGAACATCTATTTCACGACGCCTACCAGCCACGCCAGATTGCCCGGCGGGTGGAGGAAATGGGCGTGGCCAAGGCGCACGCAAAGACCCTCACGCTGTTCGTTCTGGCGCTGCTCGCCGGCGCATTTATCGCCCTAGGTGCGCTGCTGTTCACCGTGATAATCACCGAAAGCGGCCTTGGCTTCGGCGTTACTCGACTGCTCGGCGGCTTGGGCTTCTGCCTCGGCCTGGTGTTGGTGGTGGTCGGCGGGGCCGAGTTGTTCACCGGCAACAACTTGTTGGCGATGGCCTGGGCCAGCCGCCTGATCAGCACGCGCGAGGTGCTGCGCAACTGGTGCCTGGTCTATCTGGGCAACGTAGTGGGCTCTCTGGGTACCGTGCTGCTGGTGCTCTGGGCCAACACCGCCGGCATGGGCGACGGTGCGGTGGGCGATACCGCAGTGCAGATCGCCCACGGCAAATCCGCGTTGTCCTGGCTCGAAGCCTTCGCCCGCGGGGTGCTGAGCAACACCCTGGTATGCCTGGCGGTTTGGCTGGCGATGGGCGGACACAGCGTCAGCGACAAGATCCTCGGTATCCTGTTTCCCATCACCGCCTTCGTTACCCTCGGCTTCGAACACTCCATCGCCAACTGGTTCTTCCTGCCATACGGCCTGGCGCTGGGAGGGCCGGATAGCCTGGCGCTGTCCGGCATCGCCAACAACCTGCTCGCCGTCACCCTCGGCAATATCGTCGGCGGTACGTTGCTGGTTGCCGGTGTGTATTGGTTGGCCTACCTGCGCGGTGAGAACAATAGTCCGGCCTGAACCGGCGAGCTGGCATCCATCAGGTCGTCCACTTCGAGGAGGATCAACTCGCGCGGCGGTGAAGGTCCGGCCGCTATGTAAGGGATATTCCGAGTTGCTCCAGACTGGCCATCTGCCGCACCACCTCGATGCGAAAGTCCGGCTCGTAAGGCGGTACGTTGCACTCGATAATATCGTCGGGAGCGATCTGCAGCCGTACCCCGACGATATCGGCGTGCACCGGTTGTTGGCTGACGCAGCGGTCGACCAGCACCGCGGTACGTACATGTTGAGCGCCAAGACTGGAGAGATAGGCACAGGTGCGTAACAGCGAATGGCCGTGATAGAGCACGTCGTCGATCACCAGCAGGCTGGTATTGGCCATGTCCAGCTTGGCCAGTTCGGGATTCTCGGTCAGTGCGGTTTGCGCGTGCAGCAGGCTGAGGTCGTCGGCATAGCGCTTGACCTTGAGCGCGAACAGCGGCAATTCGGCTTGCCCGGTGAGCTGTGCCAACCGCTGTTGCAGCATGCGCGCCAAGGGTTCACCGCGGCGCAGAATACCCACCAGTGCGCTTTGCCCCAGCGGTAACAGAGTCGCGGCCTGGCGCGCCATGGCCTCAACGATGAGTTGCAATTCGGCCGTGTTGTACAGACACAGGCGTTGCACGGTGCTGGTTGTCTGCATGTCGCTCGTCTCTACACCGGGATGGATCGGTTAGCGATGCGCGCCCGCCGGCTCGGAGCGGAGCTCGTTCAGCCATGATCGAAGCCTGATCAGTTCTATTTCACGGCCATCAAGTTCGATCAGACCCTGCTGGCGATAACGGGTGAACAGGCGGCTGATTGTCTCTGTGGTCAACCCCAGATAGTTGCCGATTTCGCCACGGCTCATGGGCAGGATGAACTTCGCCGCCGACAAGCCGCGCCGGCTGAAACGGGCAGACAGATTGAGCAGAAAGCTACTCAGGCGTTGTTCCGCACATTCGCGGCTGTGGGTGAGGTGTTCTTGCTCTACATGCAGCTCTCTGCTCAAGCTGTCGAGCAGCTGTTTTCTGAGGTGAGGCATGCAACCGGCCAACTCCTCCAGTTCCGTCAGCGGAATGGTGCAAGCCAAGGAAGTTTCCAATGCCATGGCGTAACTGGGGGAGGTACTGCTACCAAAGGCATCCAGCCCGACCAGTTCGCCTGGCAGAACGAAGCCAGTGATCTGCTCCGTGCCGTCCTTATCCAACAGATAGGTTTTCAGTGCGCCCGAACGTAAGGCAAAGATATGTTGCATGGCATCGCCAGCACGAAACAGATGGTCGCCTTTATGTAAGGGGTAGTTGCGCTTGATGATGCCCTCCAATCGCGCGGTTTCCGCCTCATCCAGGTAAGCAGGAAGGCAAAACCGATGGAGTGCGCAGTTCTGGCAACCGATGAGTGTTCTCAACGAGCCGCGGGACGATGGCATGTAACCAATAGTAGGCATAAAACCTCCCGCAACAGGTCGGGGGTAACCTGACAAGCATAGTTCAGATCCCTGTTAATGACTTGTCGCTGGCTGCACTGGAATGTGGCTCAGGCAGTAACACCAATGAACGTAGCGGTGGAAAATCTTCCGGGGTCAGGGTTTCCTTTTCCAGCAACAGGTGAGCGCCTTGCTCCAACTCTGGGCGCTTGCGCTGCAACAGGGTTTTGACCTGTTCGTAAGCCTCGTCGATCAAGGCCTTGACGCACAGATCGACCTCCCGGGCGGTCTGCTCCGAGTAGTCCTTTTCGCGCAGGCTGATCGCCTGTTCGCCGAGGTAACTGGCACTTTGGCGTTCCAATACCGCCTGGCCGAGTTCGCTGCTCATACCGAAGCGGGTGACGATCTGCCGGGCGATATCGGTGACCTTGGCCAGATCGTCCGCCGCGCCGGTGGAGATTTCGCCGAACGTCAGCTCTTCGGCCGCGCGTCCGGCAAGCAATACCTGCATGCGGCTTTTCAGTTCGCGCAGGGTGATCAGAAAACGATCCTCGGTGGGACGTTGCAAGGTATAACCCAGAGCGCCGACCGAGCGGGGAATGATCGAAACCTTATGCACCGGGTCCATGCCCGCCAGGCTCGCTGCGGCGAGGGCGTGGCCCATTTCGTGGTAGGCCACCACCTCGCGTTCGTGGGGCTGCAACAAGCGTCCGCGCCGCTCGCTGCCCACCACGATGCGCTCCACCGCCGCGGTGAAGTCGGCCATGCCCACCGAGTCGGCGCCGCGGCGGGTGGCGACTATGGTCGCCTCGTTGACCAGGTTGGCCAGATCCGCCCCGGAAAAGCCGGTGGTCATGCCGGCAATGCCCTCGATGTCGAGGTCGGCATGGGCCTGAATGCGCTTCATATGCACCTTGAGAATGGCCACCCGACCACGCCTGTCCGGGCGGTCGATGACGATCTGCCGGTCGAAACGACCGGCGCGGAGGAGGGCGGGATCGAGCACTTCCGGGCGGTTGGTGGCGGCCAGCAATACCACGCCTTCGCGGGTATCGAAGCCGTCCAGTTCGGCCAGCAATTGGTTGAGCGTTTGCTCCTTTTCATCGTTGCCGCCGAAAGAACCGGCACCGCGCATTTTGCCGAGCGCGTCCAGCTCGTCGATGAAGATGATGCAGGGCGCGGCCTTGCGCGCCTGCTCGAACAGGTCGCGCACCCGCGCGGCACCAACGCCGACGAACATTTCGACGAACTCAGAGCCTGAAATCGAGAAAAACGGCACCCCAGCTTCGCCAGCCACGGCCTTGGCCACCAGGGTCTTGCCGGTGCCTGGCGGGCCGACCAGCAGTATGCCCTTGGGAATACGTGCACCGAGACGGCTGTACTTGGGCTGGTCCTTGAGAAAGGAAACCACCTCGAGCAACTCGGCCTTGGCCTCGTCGATGCCCGCAACATCGTCGAAGGTCACCCCGGTGTCGCGCTGGACGAATATCTTCGCCTTGGATTTACCGACATTGACCATGCCGCCGAAGCCCTGCTTTTCGAAGAGACGACGAAACAGGAACGACCAGAGGGCGAAGATCAATATAAAGGGCAGCAACCAACTCAACAGATTCTTCAGCAGGCCATCGTCACGGGTACCGCTGAAGGTTACCTCGGACTGCGCCAAAGCCTCGGCCAGCTCGGGCTCGACCCGGACGGTGCTGAATTGATGGCGGTTGTTGATCGGCTCTTTGAGCTTGCCGGTGATCTGTTGCTGTTCGATGCGCAACTCGCTGAGCTTGTCCTGCTTGAGCAGACGCATGAACTCGCTGTAAGGAATAGGCTCGACCGCGTTGTGCTCAGCCCACCAGCCCTGAAACAGCAACAACAGGCTGAACGCGACCAGAAAGAACCAGATATTCCACTGCTGATGCTTTTCCATTCGGCCCATCCTTGCTCAGGGTGCATAAACAATCTTTTACCGCGCGGGCGGCTCGCCGGTATTGATACCGATCAAACAGCGGAGTGCTCACGAACAAACCGTCGAATCATCGTGCCGTGGAAAAGTGGCCAACCGCCGATAGCCATATAGACTCCAATGGAAGCGGTTAGGAGCAGGGGAGGCGTCATGGGCAGGCAGCGCTCGGTTGGCCAAACCATGCGACAGCTATCGTGCTGGCTATGTTTCGTGTTCGGCGCAAGCGCTTTGGCGCCGACACAAGCGGGCGAGGTGCTGATCGCTTCTGGGCATCCCAACTACCCACCGTTCTCCTGGCAGCGTGGCGAGCAGATCGTCGGTGTCGGCGTCGAATTGACCGAGATAATTTTCAGCGACCTGGGCATTGCAGTGAACTTCCCTGCGCGCGGCAACTGGAAGCGGGTACAGAACGGCGCCGCCAACGGCACCATCGACGTAATCGTCGGCATCTACAAAACGCTGGACAGGACGCAATACCTGGCCTATCCCGATCAGCCTTATCTCGACGACATAAGTGTGGTCTGGGTGCGCAAGGGTAGGGAGTTCACCTTCGATAAATGGGGCGATCTGCTCGGTAAGCGCGGCACCGCGATGCTGGGTGAAAGTTATGGCAAGGATTTCGACGACTTCATCGCCAGGCACCTGCAGATGGACCGGGTGTCCACGCCGCTACAGAACCTGAAAAAACTGGATGCCGGCCGATCCGACTATTACCCATTCAGCCTCTATGGCGGGGCGCTACAACTCAAACGCTATGGCTTCGAGGACCGTATACAGCATCTGCCGAATGCCATTTCGAAGCAGGGCGTCTATCTGGCGATTTCTAAAAAATCTATATATGTCAGTTACTTACCTAAAATATCCGAAGCCATCCATAAACGCGAAATCGATGGCACCATCGGTGCTTTGGTACTCAAATACCTGCAACTGGCCGCCGAAGAGCAATAAAAGCCGCACCTCGCTGCGGCAGGTTCATTGAGCCTCTTTAAACCGCGAATAACGCGCCAATTCCTCGGGGCTGAGCAGCTGCTGATAGTGGCGGCCGCGTATTACCCAGGTCGGATAACCTTTGACCTCGGCATCGACACAGGCACGAACCAGCAAGCCTTTTTTGCCATCCGGAGAGCACTCGACATAAGGCAGGCGCTTAGCGGAAGGCCCGAACAGACGTTTTTGTTCCTGGCAGGTCGGGCACCAGAAGGCGCCGTAGAACTTCGCGCCGCTGCGTTCCAAATGGTCGGCCAGCGCCTGCATGCGGGGATCTTCGCGGGGCGCGAGCAGATCGCTGTAGTACAGATGCAAGGACACGACCGCGACCAACGCCGCCAAGCCGCCACGGATCAGCCAATGGCGCCAATCGCCAGGGCTCAACGGTTTGGTCGGCGCCAGACTCAAACGAACGAATATCGCCGCCAGCAGCGCCAAGGACAGCAGGCACCAGACGCAGAACGCATCGAGTTCCAGCCAGCCGATTGCCGTCATATACAGGCTAATGGCCAAACCGACCAAGGCGACCAGCCACAACCTGGCCCAACGCTGCAGCTTGGCCGGCAAGCGCCAGGCACTGAACGCCAGCACCCCGTAGAGCGCAAAACCCCACAGCGCCAAGGGCACACCGAAAATTCGCGACCAGCGACTTTGCTGAATCAGATCGCACGACGAATCCTGCCCGCAGAACGCCGGCAAACCATCGCTAAGGGCGGTGAACGTCAGGTAGCCGGTGAGCAACATGCCCAACAGCGCCAATATCGCGACCAAGCGATCGGGGGCGGTTTGAGATTTACCGACATGCCCCTGAACGGATGCAGTGGCCCGACGGACTTTCTTATGGGTATTTTTGCTCATAGGCCGGAAAACACTCGATGACTGGAAGGCGCAGGCTAGCACCCGTGCTTTTAGCGGAGCAATCGGTTGAACTGGACGCGGGCGAGCGTAGTGTCAGAGCACGCGGCCTGAATTGAACATAAGCTTCATTATGCGAATTGGTCTGCCGTGTTTCGATGCCATCACTTCGCATAATGTATATTATGTTAAATAAATACCATTATCTGTGATCCACTTGCGATCAGGTTCCTACGCGGTGAAATCGCGTTCCAGCAGGTTTTTCACGCCTGCTGGACGGCACTGGCGACTCTTCCGGCAATGCTGTTGGCATCCTATTCGAAGCGCTCTCTATTCGAAGCGCTCTATATCGCGAACGATCGAGTCAATCACTTCTTTAAGCGTGTCGAGCGTGACCTGCTCTTCGCTATTTTCCAGTTCTTGGCCGTAGCCTTTGCGCGCAACCTGCAACATGGTCTGCCCCGTGGCCGCATCAATCAGTTCGGCCTCGATAAACAACTCTGTTTCCCGATCGCGGGCGCCACTGGCACTTGTCGTAGCGGCCACCACCAGAGCGATGGGAATTACCTCGTAAGGTTTGAACCCTTCAGCCTTTGTGCCCACTGCAGTGATGGCCGACCGCAAAATCAGGGTCTTGGGGCGGGGTTGACCATCAGGGTCGAGCAATTGGAATCGTCGGCTCAGGGCAGACTTTATTTTTTGGCGAGCGTAGGTCTGGAGTTCGTCCAAAGTCGCACTGCTGATCTGCTCGGTCGGCTGCGGCGCGGGATAGAAACTGATCGAGCGCGCCTGCAGGTACGGGTAATCGTCCAGCTTGAATCCCGGTGCCGTCCAGCGCATCACCGGCTGGCCGGTGGCTGATACGGCCGGCTGCAGGTGCGAGTAATCCGAAAGAAAGCCGGAATACTCATCCGGCTGAGTGGTATCCGAGGCACAGCCACCCAGCAGCGCGGAAAACAACAAGCCGGTGACAGCGATACTGGAACGCTTCATGGTGTAGCTCCTTGTGGGTCAGTGACTTGGTGCCATTTGTTAATAGGGGTTAGGGCAACGCATACACGGGAAACAGCAGACGTGCGCCGCCACGAAGTTCACCCAGGTATTTGCGGTGCATCTGTTCGATTTCGCCCGAGTGATACAGCTGGCTGATCACCGTATCCACCAGCAAACGGAAGTCCTCGTCGCTACGCTCCAAAGCCAATGCCACCGGGGCAAACGTGAAGATGGTGTCGAGCAGCATCATCTGCTCACCCGCCCTGCTCTTCTGCAAACCGTTTTGCAGCAGCATGCGCTCGGCGAAGAACGCATCGGCCTTGCCCTCGGCCACCAGTTGCATGCCCTCCTCGTGCCTGCCGACGGTGACCAACTGGGCAATCACGCCAAGCCTGCGCATCCTGTCGCGAATCCACTCCTCGGTGATGCCGCCCTCCAGGGTGGCATAGGTGTGGCTGGCCAGCCCCTGGTTGATGGTGGCGCGCCAGGTCGGGCCGGTGTGTGCGGCTTCGCCACTGAGCACCCGCAGCAGCGCTGCAGGTGCGTCCTTGCGCACGACCACGGATAGCCCGGCGGTATACACCGGACGCGAAAAGCTCACAGCTTTGCGTCGTTCCAGGGTTTCCAGCGTCGGGGTGCAAAGAATATCGATTTTGCCTGCCTGAATTGCGCCACTCGCCGTATCCTCACTCACCGCCTGGTAAACCAGCTCCAGATCGTTCAGGCCCAGCTCTGCCTTGAGCCTGTCAGCAATCTTCAGGCACAGGTCAATGCCATAACCGCTGACCGTACCGCCCTTCTCACTGGTGAATGGCGCAAGGTCGGGCAGGTAGCCAAGGGTGAAGAGATTGTTCGCGCGCACGCGTTCGAGTGTATCTGCACCAGCCTGTATGGCTGGCAGGCCAAGCAGGATGGCGAAGAGCAGACTGATAAACTTGTGAGGCTTCATATTCATATCCTGTCCCTACATGCAAATGTATTGGCTCTCGGAAATCCTGCCTAACCTGCGGTCACACCGACCGGCCGCTCATTCACGAATCGCTTGGCGATGAAGCCGTAGAACAGATAACCGATCGCCAGCACGATGGTGGCGCCAAACACGGCATCCTTGCCGGAGGCGTAGATCGCGAAGAACGAATAAGCCATCGCAATCAGCAGCACGACCAGATTACGGTTGTACACCGATCCGCTCACATCGGCCTTGTACATCATCACCAGCAAACTGGTGAGCGCGGTCACGTAGGGAATCAGATTGGTCACCGCCGCCAGGCTGACCAACTTGCCGAACTGCTCGCTGGCGTTGGGCGAGATGGTCGACACCGCCAGCACGGTCTGCAACACGCCACAGACGATCATGCCGATGATCGGCGCGTTCGCCGCTGTGACCTTGGAGAACACTTTGGGGAACATGCCCTGGTCGGCAGTCATCTTGGCGGTCTGCGCCAGGGTGAATTGCCAGCCCAGCAGCGAACCGATGCAGGCCATCACCGCCAGCGCCATGATGATGTTGCCGACCATTGGGTTGAACATCTGCGCATAGACATAGGCGAACGGTGCCGAGGAATTGGCCAGTTCGGCGTTCGGCACGATGCCTTGGATCACGGTGGTCGACAGCACGTACACCACCGCTGCACCCAAAGTGCCGAACAGGCAGGCCAGCGGCACGTTGCGCTTCGGATCTTCCACGGCATCGGAGCTCTGTGCCGCCGACTCCATGCCAAGGAAGGCCCACAGGGTCAGCGGGATGCTCTGGGTGATGGCTTCGCTGACGGCGATGTTGTTCGGGTTCCAGGCGGCGGCAAATATCTCCGGCTTGAAGAAGAGCCAGCCGATCAGGCTGAGTCCCGCCACCGGAATGATCACGCCCCAGACGGTGATAGTGCCGATCTTGCCGGTAATGTTCGGGCCGCCAAAGTTGGCCACGGTGGTCAGCCAAAGCAGCCCGACGGTGCCGATGAACAACGGGATGGCGCCGCTACTCAGCCAGGGTATGAAGGACGACAGGTAGCCGACCGCGGAAATGCCGATCGCCACATTGCCGATCGCCAGCGACAGGAAATAGAGGAAGGAGCACATGAAGAACGACGACTTGCCGTGCGCCTCCTCGCTGTAGGCCGACATACCTCCCGAGCGGTTGCACAGCAATCCGCACTGCGCGAAGCAATAGGCGATCGCCATCGAACCGACGGCGGTGATGATCCAAGACAGCAATGAAACCGCCCCCAGCTGCGCCATATTGGAAGGCAGCATGATGATGCCCGACCCCATCATGTTGACCGCCACCAGGGTGGTGAGCCCCACCAGCCCCATCTTCTTGCTTGAATCAGCCATACCAGATTCCTCGTGCGTTCCGCGACGGCGGCCTGTGCCAGGGCTTGGCGCCCGGGCAAGAAGCCGGGCGTTACTGTTTGACGACGTAGACCTTGTAAGTCAGCTCGCCCCCATCGTGTTCCACTTCGACGCCGTGGTTGTCGTGCCCGAAGCCCGGGAAATGGCTGTCGAACAACTCCATGGCCAGCAGGTAGTCGATGAGGGCGCGCTTGTCAGCGCCGGCCTTTTCGCCGGGCATCATCAGCGGGATGCCCGGCGGATAAGGCACTATCTGTACCGCCACGGTGCGGTCAAGCATGTCGCGCACGGCGATCTGCTCGATCTCGCCCTTCACCAGCCGCGCATAGGTGTCGCGCGGCGAGGACACCGGGTCGGGCAGCAGGCTGAACGCCGCATCCATGTTCTGCAGCAAGCGTGAATCCAGCATGTCCCGATGCATCGCTTCGGCCAGATCGCGCAGCCCCATGCCGGCATAGGGCTCGGGATGGCTGGCCAGCAGATCGGGCATGACCTGCTCCAGCGACGCATTGGCGTCGTAATAGCGCTTGAACTCCATCAACCCGGCCACCAGCGAGCCCCACTTGCCACGGGTCACACCGATACTGAACAGCACCAGGATGGAATACGGCTCGGTCTTCTCCACTACGATGCCGCGACTGGAGAGGAAGGACGACACCAAGGGCGCCGGAATGCCGCTGTCTTGCATTTCGCCTTCCAGCGTTTGCCCCGGGGTCAGCACGGTGACCTTGATCGGGTCGAGCATGCAGTAGTCCGTGCCGAGGTCGCCGAAGCCATGCCACTTGGCCCCCGACTTGAGAATCCAGGCGTCGCCCCGGCGCAGCTTCTGCGGATCGATGTCGGCAAACGGTACGCCGTCCACCTCATCGGGCTGCCAGATGCCAAACCACCAGTCCTGCGCATCGCGCTCGCGTATCTCGTTAGCCAGTCGAGTCATAGCCTGGCGGAAGGCAATGGCTTCGCCAATGGACTCGTCGGTGAGGTACTCGCCGGCATCGCCCATCATCTTCGCCGACACGTCGGTGGAAGCGATGATGCTGTACTGCGGGGATGTCGAGGTGTGCATCATGAAGGCTTCGTTGAACAGCGCCGGCTTGACCGGCACCTTGCCCGAGCGAATATGGATCATCGACGCCTGCGACAGCGCGGCGAGCAGTTTGTGGGTCGAATGGGTGACGGTCACCGTGGCATCGTCGGCGTGCCGTTCACCACGGTGCATGCCGTAGCGCCCCTCGTACAGTGGGCTGAAGCGCGCGTAGGCATACCAGGCTTCGTCGTAGTGGATGCGATCGACCGTCTTGCTCAGCTCGCGGGTGGTGGTCTGCACGTTGTAGCAAAGCCCGTCGTAGGTCGAGTTGGTCAGCACCGCCAGGACCGGACGCGCCTGCTTGTCTCGGGCCAACGGGCTTTCCGCACGCTTCTGCGCGACCGTTTCGGGGTTCAGCTCGCTCTGCGGTACCGGGCCGATGAGGCCGCGTGCATTGCGTCGTGGGCGCAGGTACAGCGGCACGGCGCCAGACATGTTCAGCGCATAGTTCAGCGACTTGTGGCAGTTGCGGTCGACCAGCACGACATCACCGTCGGTCACCGAGGCATGCAGGATGATCTGGTTGCTGGCCGAGCTGCCGCCCACCGAGAAAAAGGTGAAGTCGGCACCGAACACCCGGGCGGCGTGGCGTTCCGCCTCCGCCATCGGCCCTGAGTGATCATTCAACGAGCCCAGTTCGCCAACCGATACGCTGAGGTCCGAGCGGAGCATTTGCTCGCCGTAGAAATCCAGAAAGCTGCGCCCCACTGCCGTCTTCATGAAGGCAGTGCCGCCTGTGTGGCCTGGGGTGTGCCAGGAATACTCACAAGTGTCGGCGAAGTTGACCAGCGCGCCGAAGAACGGTGGCAGGACACTGTCTAGGTAGCGCTTCGCGGCCGCCGCGACACGTCCGGCGATGAATTCCGGGCTGTCTTCCGGCAGCCAGATGAAACCGTCGATAGACTCGATGAACTCCAGTGGCACCCGGTGCTGATGGGCTTGGGTCATGCCAAGCAGCAGAGGCAACTGGGCGGTGCGCCGGCGAATGAGCTGGATGACCTTCAGCGCCCCGTCCAGATCCTGCTCGCACAAACCCCAACCCAGGATTACGCAGCAATAAGCAGGGCTGGCGAGAAAGGCCACCTCTGCATCATCCAGAGATCGGACCAGCTCTACTTCAAGATCATGCTCATTCAATGCTCGCATGACAGCCTGAGCACTGTTGTACACGACGCTGTCGCCATAGCCCTGGTTGTTGGCAACGATCAAGACCGGATAACGTTGCGCCAGAGCGGGGGGAAGCGATTGGCTCATGAATGGATCCTCTTGATAGGTGGCCCGCGTGGGCCGTCAGAACCGGCTACGGCATGGCTGCGGGTTGGCTTATTTCAGGCACCAGAAGTGGTAGTCGCCGTCCTTGTGCACGGCCCCCGATACTTCCTTCTCAAATCCCGGGAAACGATTGCCCCAGTCCTGCAAAGCTGAGATGTAGCTGAGCCATGGCCCATCCAGCGGCCCCAAATTCTCGCCAGGCATGACAATCGGAATTCCCGGTGGGTAAGGCATAACGCCGACCCCAGTAATCCTGTTAGCCGCCTGGTTGATCGGCAACAATTCCGCATTGCCGGTTTGCAGGGCCTGAAAGGCGGCGCGAGGACTCAGCTCGATCAGTGGGAGCTGACTGAAAGCCTCTGCCTGGAGGTAATCCATGCGACTGCTGCGCATGTGCTCGAACATTTCGCGACTCAGATCACGCAGACCCATGCCACCGTAGTGATTGGGGTGCTGTGCAACCAGATCAGGCAAGACCTGCTCCAACGCGAGATTGCAGTCATAATGGCGCTTGAAGGCCAGCATCACGTTTATCAGCGTGGCCCACTTACCTTTTGTTACTCCGATGCTGAACAAGCACAGCACCATGAAGTCGGTGATGCGCGAGGCGACGATATTGTTGCGGTAAAGGAAAGCCCCAAGGATAGGGGCAGGAATGCCTTCAGCTTCCAGCTCGCCGTTATCGCCCATACCCGGCACCATGATGCCGACCTTGATTGGGTCAAGTAGGCACCAGCCCTCCTCTAGGTCGGCGAAGCCATGCCATTTATCACCCGGTTTCAACTCCCAACAAGCCGGATCAATTGCTAGTTGTTCGGGATCCGCGTCGGCGAAATCAACGGAGTTGCCGTTTTTATCGCGAACCTGCTGCGCGTTCCAAGGTTGGAAGAACCAGTCTCCATTGTTGGAAAACTCACGATGCACTCGCGCCAGAGCCTGGCGGAAATCTACCGCCTCGCGAATCGCATCCTGTGTAAGGACATAGCCGCCATTGCCGTCCATCATCGCCGCACCTACCTCGTTCGAGGCGAACATGCTGTATAGCGGCGAGGTGCTGGCCTGTATGACGAAGGATTCGTTGAAGCGGCTATGCTCAATGGGATTGCGGCCGTTACGAATATGGATGAACGAGGACTGCGACAGTGCAGCAAGCAGCTTATGAGTGGAGTGCGTGGCAAATACCGTCGGCCCTTCGACGGGATGTGCAAGCGGATCACCACGCATGGCGAAACGTCCTTTATATAGCGGGTTGAACCGTGCGTAGCCGTACCAGGCCTCGTCGAAGTGGATGCGGTCGATGCTCTGCGCCAGCAGGCTTTCGGCGCGTTCGGCGTTCAGGCACATACCGTCGTATGTACAGTTGGTCAGAACACCATATACCGGGTCGCCGCTCTGAGCCTGGCCGCGCAGAGGATGGTTGGCAATGGCGGTCGCGATGCGCTGCGAGTCGAACTGCTTCGGTAGCAGTGGGCCGATAATGCCGAATCGGTTGCGGGTCGGCGTCATGTAGACCGGCAGTCCCCCAGACAGCACCAGCCCCTGTTCAACGGATTTGTGGCAGTTGCGATCACACACCGCGAACTGGTTTTCTCCCACACATGCCATAAAAATTGCGCGATTCGAACCTGAAGTGCCATTGAGTACCGCATAACTGATGTGCGCACCGAACACACGCGCTGCATAGGCCTCGGAGGCGCCAACCGGGCCGCTATGATCGAGCACCGACCCTAAATTGCCGCGCTCAATTCCACCATCGGCTCGAAACAGGTTCTCGCCGAAGAAATCGAAGAACACTCTGCCGACGGGTGATTTGGTGAAAGCAATGCCGCCCTGGTGACCAGGTGCAGCCCAGGAGTGCTCATCCTTCAAGGCGTAGCGGATCAGCGCATCGGTAAAGGGTGGCATCAGGTTCTCGAGGTAACGCTCGATCGAGGCAGCGATTCGCCCTGCAACGAAGGGGGCTGTGTCCTCAAGCACCCAGACAAACTCATCCGCCAGGCTCATGGCCTCGACCGTGATGCTGCGATTGGCGTTCCGGTCGGCCATCAAGAACACGGGGACTCGCTCGTAGCGCTGGCGGATGACACGCAACAGTTCAAGCGCCTGGGTATGGGTCTCCGAATCATTACGACCTAGCGTCCAGTCAACGCAAATGCAGTGCAAGGCGGCATCGGAAATCACCGAGGCCATGCCATCCTCAAACGACGCAGCGCAGATTACCTCGGTGCTGTGGTTTTGAAACTCGTTTATTAGTTCGTTCAGCATCCTGGCGCGAGCGCTGGCCGGATTAATCACGTCATCGTCGATAAGGAGGACGCGCTTTTTCAGTTGAATGTTGGTTCGCCCTATCATCTCCCAAACCTCTGCTAAAAGAATGTTCCAGGCGCACTTACGCCAACACCGGAGTGTGGCGCACACGCAGATACAAAGTCTTATATCCAGGTACTTCAGGCAGGCTGGGAAACGGGTGTACAACACCCCAGAGAGATACCGAGTTCCTTTCGGTGGTTTTCTCAAGGTAACGTGTTTTAAAAATATAAAGAAAACTTTTTCGGGCTGGCGACGAACGGTTAAGGAGGATATTTACTGTAAGCGCCAGGAGCGCGATATCGCAAGAAAGTTAGCGCCATCAGCTTGGACTAATAATTACTGGCTATAACACCGTTTCGCTAAAATTTAAACGATACAATGACGGTTGCACCTTTGGAATGCCTTAGCGCTGCACATGGTAAATACGAATCAAGAAATTCCACTTTTAGCCCGTAATCCTCGGTGTTTAGTGCAATGCGCCTCTGCCACCAATTGAAGCGCGACGTTGGCAATTCACTCTGCCCGAAAACTCCAAACCAGTTGTACCATTCTGATGGCAACAACCAGATAAAAAGAGGTTTTCCATATCGTCTTCATGGTTTACCTTCGGTAAGTCTTATTCTCAGGTCTTAAACGTCAGTTTTTTATTCCACAGGTCGAGGCATGGGCCATAGCACAGCGGCCAGAATGACTGCATAGAAACTTGCAGCCAGAACATATACGATACGTGTCGCAAACAGATCAGGCGTACTGTAGGGCAAGGGCGATATACCGAGTCCGAAAAGGACGAGGAAAACGATCAGTCCGCCGCCAAAAATTCTCTCCTGGCCACCGCCCATTGTCGCCTTGCCTGCGAACAGCAGGCTTACCAGCAGCACAATCAATGCAACCAGCCACAAACTCGGGTGTAGCTGGAACAGTGCGAACGCCACGGAAGCTACGACACCACCAAGCAAATTGACTGCGACCAGACCAATCGCCGCGCGCAAGCTCATGCCCGGTTCCAGCAGGCTGAGTAATGAGGTTACGGTGATCGGAACGACCATGGCGGTGGCAAGGCGAGAGTCGCTAAGACACAGGATAACGATGGCGAGCAGGATCGAGGCATTGGCCATGGCCCGCCAGGTTATCAGTGCTCCACCATACAGCGGTGCGATTTGGACGGCTGGGCGGTCAACGGCCGGATCCGGCAGCAGTGCGTGGGCGCCCCATGCCAGCAGTGTCCCGATGCCAATTGCCGTGGCGAACATCGATACAATCCATTCACCCAGGTCACGATGCAAAATGTCGAGCAATGGGACGACGACACCAATCACCAGCATCAGGCCCGGCCCGGCTCCACCTCGTTGCCGACCTTGAGTCTCGAAACAGCTGAAGTAGAACAGCCATAACAGCGGCGCGAGTACCAAAGGGCGCTCTCGAAACAGGCCGGTGGCAAGTACCAACAACGAGCCGCTCAGGCAGATGACCAGAACGGTTGCCACACCCTGGCGCAGGGTCATGGGGTGGGGGCTGGCCAGCAGAAACTGTGTAGCAAACATCGGTGCTAGAAATGGCAGCGGGTCGCCTAGCACCAGGCCCATGCAAAGCCCCAGAGGCACTGCAAGGGCGACCCGCAAACCTAGACGTCTTGCCCTGACTGGCTTTAGCCGAAAAGCATCGTTAGTTGACATAGTTCAGCCAGGCGGCCAGGCGTATGGTAAATGCGCCCAGCGCATTGGTAATGGGGTTGTCGTCCGTATAAACAACAACCGTTACCTGTGAACCATAACGGGGACCTGATGGGTACGGTTTATCCACGAACAAACGCACCGGGAAACGTTGCGGATCGCGCACCCAGCCGCTTTCGTTACGCACTGAAGGCAGTGCATACGGGCTGCTGCCTTCCTGCGCAACGCCCCAACCGACGCTTTCTACGCGTCCCTTGAATACTCTCCCCGGCAACACATCGAACACGAACTCGGCGGGATCATCGACATCCATGTGCTCCAGGCTGTTCTCCTTGAAGGCGGCAGACACCCACACGGTCCCGACGGTAATGACAGTGAGCGCAGGCTGACCGGGGCTCACGACTTGGCCGACGGCTAGCTGAAGGTTGGTCACAACGCCATCGGCCGGCGCGACAATCTCTGTGCGGACCAGATCGAGCCGTGCTTGCTCCAGTGCAGCCAAGGCCTGTTTCAACTGCGCATTGTCGTTGCCTTCGGCCCCCAACTGCTCCCGTGCACGCTGCAGATCCGCCTGGGCCTTGCTCACTGCGGCTTCCGCGGAGCCAAGTGCAGCCATACGTTCGTCCAGCCTCGCACGTGGGTACATGCCCCTCTCGACCAGAGTCTTAACCCGGCGGGCTTGTTCGCGTTCGTTGTCACGTTGTGCGCGAGCGGACACCAACGTCGCTTGGGCTGCATCCACCGAGGCCGTATTTGCACCTATTGCCTGACCAGCTGCTTCCAGTTGCGCTTCGGCATCCATGACAGCCAACCGGTATGGCACTGGATCTATGCGAAACAACAGCTGTCCCGCCTTGACCCGCGCATTGTCGAGTACTCCGACTTCGGTAACGCGCCCCCCTACCTCAGGCGCCATCGATACAACGTAGGCCTGCACCACCGCTTGCGAAGTCAGCGGGGTACGGCGCTCCAGGAAGATGGAAGTCACGAACAATACGACAATCAGAACGACCACCGTCAAAGCAGTGCGCCGTAGTGGATTCCTAGGAGGAGCTTCAACCGGAATTGGCGCCGGCGGAACCTCCACATCAGCAAGTTCTGAAGTATTCGATGCTTCGGCCATATGAAAACCTGCACGGAATAGGATCGGTGAAATGGGGTGATTCCCGGTTGTTTCAGACGCCTTCAGAGCGTCTCGGGGTTTACCACCCTCGCCTTGCGGATAAACAGCGCACGGAGCTTTTCCCAGAAATTACCTCCAAGGACGAAAAAGCTACCGATCAGCAAGACATCACCTAGTAGCTGCAATGCCCAATTGTTGGGACGCAGGCCGGGTGCCAGGGCGTCGATATAGGGCTCGAGAAAGGAAGAGATCAACGGCAGGCAGAACATCGCCATCCCGATACGATGGCGTGTTGGGCTTACTTCGGCGTCAGCACTGACTGCATAACCTGAAACATGCCGAAAAATGTGCTGTTTGAGTTCCTGAAACCCAGCTTTCCCCATCACGGCTATTACAAGAAGTAGAAGCACCTTGTTGATGATGAAAAGCGCGCCGGTGAGCGCTGCGATCCTGGCGCCAGATACGCCAATCGTGGCGGCCACAGGAACCAACAACCACATAAAGAGCATCAGGCATATAATTGAGATGCCTAATTTGAAGCGCCATTTTGCAGAGTGCGGAACTTCTGAAACATTTGTTGCAGACATGATGTAGTACCTCTTCGAGGTTGTAGATAGCCACTACATTCTTCATCGCGAGTAGGCGATTTTCGAGCCCTCGTGTTTTTCAATCGCACTGCATGGGCGTTCTCAGAGCCCCTTGTTTGATATCTTCTGCGAGACGTTTCAGGTTGTGTTGATGCGCAATAACGATCTCGTTCATCGACACCCCAGACGGGGTCCTAAGTGTGCTACGACAGTTCACTATGGTCTTCTTCCCCGGGCCCATTTCGCGTAGACGCCAGGTGACATCGATAAAGGCGTACTGACCTGGGATCGAATCCAGGCGATGCACATCCAAGCGCACCGAGAGCTTGCGTCCGTCGCGATTGTTGGGCAGTTGCTGGGCCAGAGCACTACGTAACTCGTCGCT
The DNA here is from genome assembly GCF_946885885.1 of uncultured Pseudomonas sp. The sequence continues at coordinate 69,532 of NZ_CAMPHN010000001.1, read as the reverse complement.
CAGGCTCGCGCCCCACCAGTGGCTATCCAGGATCGTCAGGCTGCTGTCGCTGTTACGAATAACAATCTGCTGCCTGTCGACCTGCGGAGGCACGCTGATGGCTTCGATCTGTACTTCCACATCGCTCTCCTGTTCGGCGGCTGTCGTCTGAATGGGGCTTAAGGTGTAGAAGTGAATTGGGTCTCCGCGACATGCAGCGAGCACAAGCAATACGATTGCAAGGAAGATTGACTGCCGTATGGTCATAACGGGATCCCCCAATCAGTTGGACGGCGCCTGAACCGGCACAGCGTTGTCAGGCCGGCCACGGAGGAGTGACTCCGGGTTTCGCCCCAGATAATCGGAGAGTTCCCGCAGTGAGCGTGCCGTCCGGCCCAGTTCATCCAAAATGTGTGTCAACTGCTCACGTTGCGGCGAGTCTTCGGCGAAGGTGGAGTCAGCGGATTGCAACGCTTTGCTGGCATCTGACAAAGTCGCCGTCATCCCCGGCAGCGTCTTGGCATTGATTTGGGCGAGAGCTTTACGCATTTCACTGAGGCTGCCGTCGAGGTTTGCGGCAATCTGTTCCAATGGCAATTTGCTGACCTTGTCGACGACAGCCTGCAGTTGTTCCTGCGCCCGTTCGAAATCATTAGGAATAGTGGGAATCATGACGGGGCGTGCGGTGGCATCGAATTCAGTTTTTGCCGCATCGGGATAAAAATCGAGTGCAATAAACAGCTGACCAGTCAACAAGTTGCCGGTACGTGCCTGAGCCCTCAGGCCATTTTCAACAAATGTACCCATAAGCCGAGCGGCTGCGACCTCATCATCAGGATCATGCTGCAGCGCTTCGAGCATCTTCGTGTGCGCCCGGCCAAGGCGCTTCGGATAAATTACTATCCTCACCTCCGTCGGGAAGCTGCGTTTTTCCGGATCGAAATCCAGATTGAGGGACATTACGCTGCCAATTTCTATCCCAAGAAATTCGATCGGAGCCCCTACCCTTAATCCTCTGAGAGCCTGATCAAAACGCAGGCTCAGGTACTGGGCTTTTCCGGCAGGAGGGGCCAAAGCCGCCGACATATCGTCGAATAGCTCAAACTTACTTTCTTCAGCAGCGGGTTCGTCGTCAGGGTTGTAATCAGGAGCACGGAATGCAATTCCGCCCATTAAAATCGATGACAACGATTCAGTACTTACTGCGAAACCATCGGCTCCCATATTCAGGTTGATGCCACTGGCGTTCCAGAAGCGTGTGTTTCTGGTCACGTGAACATCGGAGGGAGCATGCACGAAAATTTCGATGCTGACGCCTTTACCATCTGGGTTCAAAGCAAAGGCTACGACTTGGCCGACCGGAATCTTGCGGAAATAGACCGGGGAGCCGATGTCCAGAGAGCCCAGATCCGCACTGCGTAATGTGAAACGCTTCCCAGGCTCGCCATATGTAATTGGGGGCGGCGTCTCCAGTCCTTTGAACCGCTTGCTCCGATTTTTTGCCTCGCCCACATCGGCGCCGATGTAATCGCCGGACAGCAAAGTATCCATGCCCGAAATGCCACTGGCACCAATGCGTGGTCGTACGACCCAGAACAGGGAATCTTCGCGGGTAAAGCTCTCCGCCTCTTTTGCCAGCTCTATAGTGACATCGACACTCCGATGATCTCTGCTCAAGGCCACGTCTGAGACATAGCCGATAGCCACGTTGCGATATTTGACCAGCGTCTTGTTGGCAGTCAGTCCACTCCCAGTCGCGAAACTAACGGTGATTGTCGGTCCTGCCTGCATTATGTTGTGGACGACCAGGGAAATACCCACCAGAACGGCCACGATGGGGACGATCCACACGAGGGAAACTCTGAACCGATGAGTTTCAACGATCGGCTTGCTGAATGACCCTGTTTGGTCAGTGGATTGGTCGACCATTCGCGACCTCCCGCTTTGGTGAGTTTTCCCAGATCAGGCGCGGATCGAAGCTCATAGCCGATAACATCGTCAGCACAACCACCAGCCCAAAGAACAGGATGCCCGAGCGTGGCTCAATGTTGGCCAATGCGTTGAATTTCACCAGCGCGGCTACGAGCGCCACTACGATCACGTCGAGCATGGACCAATAGCCGATGAGTTCGATAATCCGGTAAAGCTTGGAGCGCTCTTTGCGGGCCCAACGACTGCCGCGTTGAGCGGTGACAAGTAGGAGAAACAATGCAGCGAACTTGATGCCCGGCACGGCGACACTGGCGACAAATATAATTAACGCAATGTCCCAGGCTCCATGCTGCCAGAACTCCAGCACTCCACTCATGATGGTACTGCCTGCACCTTTCCCAAACATGCTTGTATGCATAACCGGTAGCATGTTTGCCGGAACGTAGAGCACTACTGCGGCCAACAAGTAGGCCCAGGTGCGTGACAGCGAGTTGGTTTTGCGAATGTGCAGTGGCGCACCACAACGGTCGCAAGATATCGGCTGGCTGGCCATATCGCAGGTTTTGCCACAGCCATGGCAGAGGCATAGGTTGAGGTGGCTGGCCACGTGCGGAGTAGTCATACAGTGTCCCATAGTTCGCGCACGTCGCGACCGGCGATGCGAATAAGCAGCAAACTGAGCACCGCCAATGCAAATAGACCGACTCCGGGAAGAACATTGAGCATGCCGGCAAGCTTGAATATCGCAACTAATGCCCCTAACAGGCATACCTCAAGCATGCTCCACGGCCGAAGTATGTCCAGCCAGCGCATGAACAATCGAAACCCAGGGGCACGCCGTTGCGATATAGCGAAGCCGAGTATCCAGGCCAACAAAATTAGCTGCACCGCGGGCGCAATGATGATGGAAATTGCCGAGGCCATAGCAATAAAGGTTATCGGCCCCAGACTTAAAGCCAGCACCGAATCCCACAACGTGGCGTTGTTCGCCTTGCCCAGCAGGCTAATGGTCATCACAGGGTAAAAATTTGCGAGAGCCCACAGCACTGCGGCAGTGATGGTCAGGGCCAGTCGCTGCTCAATCGACAGTCCGTTGAAACGCTGTAGAACTCCGCCGCAGCGCGCGCAATACGATGTTTGGTGCTTGGAAAGACGCACCTTCTCAAATACGCCATCGCAGTGTTCGCAGATGATTAGTTCGTCGCAGCTCGCCATGACTATCACCTTGAGCGATATAAGCGATACGGGCCGCAACGTGTCCTTTGGAGGAGAAGCACGCACTGCAGGTGCGGTTCAATGATGGTGATCCACAGACCTATAAAAGTCGAATCTTGTCCGATATGCGGCCGGCGGTGAAAGCGGTACGTTTATCGAACGGTGCGTGGAGACGCCATTGGCGCTGGGAACTGTTTCTCGACAGCACAGGAGCAGGCAGGATTGCTGGTGGGAGCGAAGGTGGCGCGCAAGCTTAGCACCAAGATTCGCAGGTGTCGGGCAGCAAGGCTAAGGCGGGCGGGAAAAACTAGTTATATGAACAGCAATCGATCAACAGTCGTCTTAGTTCCGAAAGCAATGAGTCAGCAATCTCGAGCCCGTGAGCTGGTCATGAACATATGACATCGCTCATAAGTTAAACTACAGGTCATGTCATAGATGTTCATGAGGCTCCTAAGCTTACTTGTGATCAGGTGAATTCTGAATCGCCTTTTCGGCAAGGGCCGTACGCTCGGTGAAGCGCTGGGGATCATCACGTAGTTGCTCGACCCAAGCCCCGTAGGCCACCAGGGTATCGGGCAAAAATTACCCGTTTGACCAGTGCGTCGATGGCCAAGCGGCCGCCGGCGGCTTCGGCAGTGAGCAACCATTGGGCGGCCCGCTCGCGTTCGGCCGGCAGACTCCAGATCACATCCACGGCCTGCCGCCAGAGGCCCTTGCCGGTCAAGGACTTGGCCTATTTCAGCGTCTCAATGCGCACGCTAAAACATTCCGCCTGACCTGACCCAGCCCGGTCTCGCGTTCGGTTTCCCGATCACTGCACGCCCCATAAATTCGCTTTGACGAACGAAGCGGCCGCTTGTCGTATTCGGCAATTTCTATTTATTACTTCAATTTCAATAAGTTGAATGCCCTGCCGACAGCCGAACGGGCTGGCACGCTCCCTGCTCTACCTCACTGTAGGAACGCCACGCGCCTTCCCTCGCCGAACGAGTACGCATCGCTCTCGGCTGGCCAGTCCTATAACAACAAAAGTGAGGATCAGCATGACCAAGAGCCCCCTTTTCCAAACCATAGAAATAGATCTGGCCGCCCCCCTCTCCTGCACTCCGGCCCTGGCCATGCATCTCGCCGAAACTTAGCGCTAATACTTTTGATATGGATATCTATAAATTTAACTTTCCGAATTGGTAGTTATTTTTAAGTCTATTTTGGCCGAAAGGATATATATGCCGCATACAGATACAGCTATCATCGGAATGTCGTGTCGTTTCCCTGGGGCGGATAACTATCAAGAATATTGGGACAATTTAGTCGCCCAAGAAAATTCAGTACGGGAAACGCCATTATTCCGATGGGATTGGCGTAATCAACACGCCACAAAGAAATCAATCTCACAGGGCTTTTCCCGCTGGGCAGGCTTCATAGATAACCCGGAGTATTTTGATACTGCTTTATTTGGGATATCTCCGCGGGAAGCGGTGTGCATGGATCCCCAGCAGCGCCTCATGCTGGAACAGGCATGGCATTGCATTCAGGATGCAGGTATAGATCCGCGTACTTTGGCCGGCAAGAATGTTGGCGTTTTCGTTGCCGCTGGTAGCTACGACTATAAAGAGCTCCAGGAACACTATTCCGATTCGCCAGAAGGTCATGAGGCGACCGGCGTTCATAACAGCGTGATTGCAAATAGGCTTTCCTATTTTTTTGACTTTCACGGCCCCAGTGTAGTGGTGGATACCGCTTGCTCAAGTTCGCTGGTTGCCATACAGCAGGCTGTTTCCGCTATTCAGCTTGGTCAATGTAAGTCCGCACTGGTTGGCGGCGTTGGTTTGTTGCTCACCCCCACTACCTTTGTTCGATTTGGCAAAATGGGCATGCTCTCGCCCTCAGGAAAATGCTCTGCCTTTGACAGTGACGCCAATGGCTATGTGCGTGGTGAAGGTGCTGGCGTGGTCATGCTCAAACCTCTCGCTCAAGCACAGGCGGATGGGGATCGCATTTGGGGAGTGATCAAAGGTGTCGCCATCAATCATGGCGGCAAGGTTCGGTCGCTGACGTCGCCTAGTGCATGGGCGCAGGCCAAAGCAATTGTCGATGCCGTGCAGCAGGCCAATATCCCGGCTCACTCCATTAATTTCATTGAAACGCACGGCACGGGAACCCCGCTGGGTGATCCGATTGAAATCCATGCTTTAACGCGTGCTTTCAATCAGCTGCAGCAGAATGCCAATACGAAGCATTTTTGCGGACTGGGAGCGGTCAAGGCCAATATCGGGCATCTTGAATGCGCAGCAGGAATGGCCGGGTTAATAAAAGTGCTGCTGGCCCTGAAACACAAAACACTACCAGGCCACGCCACCTTCAAAACAGTCAACCCACGAATCAAGCTAGAAGACTCACCCTTTTATATAGTCGAAAGTACACGCCCATGGCGTTCCGTGCTCGACAGTAAGGGAAACCCATTTCCGCTGCGTGCGGGAATAAGCTCTTTCGGCTTCGGTGGTGTAAATGGGCACTTGATTGTCGAACAGCCTCCGGGTTTCGAGCCTTGTATTGCCACAGAAATAAAAGCTGCGGCTCCCGCGCTGCTGACTATTTCAGCGGCCAGCGCTAAGTCCTTACAGCAGCTAGCCATTGACTACGCAATGAAACTGGCAGAGTTTCCCCAGCGGCTTAATGAACTCTGTGCAGCGGCCAATCAATCGCAGCCCGGCTTGATTTATCGCAAGTCAATTCTAGCCAATGACGCCACAGAGATGTCGTCAAAACTTTATAACCTTCACAAGGACAATGGCTGTCGTCAAATTCGGGCTGATTCAAAAATCGCTTTTGTTTTCAGTGGCCAAGGCTCTCAGTACCCAGGTATGGGAGCAGACCTCTATACACGGAATTCTACGTTTCGGACTTCACTGGACGAATGCGACAGGCTGCTGCGCCCTTTGTTAAATAGATCGATCATTAGTCTAATGTTTGACGAGGACAGTTCAGACATTAACTTAACTCAATATACCCAGCCTGCCCTGTTTGCATTTGAATATGCGTTGGCGAAGATGTGGCAATCTTTGGGAATACAGCCTGACTTCATTATTGGTCATAGTATTGGTGAGCTGACGGGTGCGTGCATAGCTGGTGTTTTTTCACTTGAAGACGCCATCCACATCGTGGCCAAGCGTGGCCAGCTCATCGGCGGCATCAGCGCGCCAGGGAAAATGGTGGCTATATTCGCGCCAGAAACTGAAGTCAGGCAAATTTTACAATCGATCAGCTTGCCGGTAGATATAGCGGTACTCAATTCACCAAATAGCACAGTTATTTCAGGTGAAACCACGGCAATGGATGTTGCCGTCGCCATGTTCGAGCAGCGAGGAATAGAGTTTAGACCTTTAGACGTATCCCAGGCATTTCACTCCGCGTTGATGGAGCCGGTTCTGGAGGAGTTTCATCAAGCGTTCAAATGCGTGAAATTCTCCACGCCGAATATAAAGTTGATATCCAACCTCACAGGCAACGTAGAAAGCCAAACGTACTGTTCTGCGGATTACTGGGTGAGTCATGTGCGTAATACTGTTCAATACCAAGCGGGTATTACAACACTAGTCAAACAGGGTGTTACGCATTTGCTGGAAATTGGCCCTTCATCGATGATGATCAACCTCGCCAAACAAACCCTGGATGATCAGAACCATGACGCAACGTTGATTGCCAGCATAAAGCCCGGCGAAACCTCTCGTCGGTCATTGCTCACGGCTACCGGCCAGCTCTTCGAGGCCGGATACGATCCTGCTTTTACTGCGCTCACCGGTAGCATAAACCCAGCTGCGGTGCAGCTTCCGTTTTATCCATTTGATCATCGTGCCTATTGGGTATCGGTTAATAAACCTTCGCTGAAAAACCTGCCCCAAACACTTGCCGCAGGGATGCCGGGTAGAAGAATAGATGTGGCGGCGCAAGGCTTCGTCTGTTTCGAAGCCAACCCTATGCAAGACTTTGGCGCTTACCTTGCCGACCATAAGATAAACGGTCACAGCCTCATGCCCGCGGCGGCATATATCAGCTGCGCGAGCGCAGCGCTAGGCGCTGCTGAGATGGCGGCTGAGCCTTTTAGACTGTCCGACATACAGTTTCACTTGCCGTTATCGCTGGAAAGCACACAGCTACGGTTACAAACGATGCTGATGCGTCAAAACGTAAACGACCAGTGCTGGGATATAAATATCGCTGGGCGTTCGACAGGGGAAGAAGAGTGGCAAATATTTGCCACGGCAAAATATGCTGCAGACAGCCAAGCAAAATCCACTAAAAACATGTACATGAACTCACTGGAAGATTTTAAATTTATCCCCAGTGTTTCCCAGCATGACTTTTACCGACAATGCATGGATAAAGGTCTGGCCTATGGGGCGGGATTTCAAGTCGTTACGCATGTAATGGCATCGAACGGAAAGATTTATGGCCGTTTGCGCCTTCCTGAGTCTTGTAAAGCATTGCCAGAAACTTGCCTTGCCATCCACCCTTCCCTGCTTGACGGCTCACTACAGCTAGTAACGCAGCTTGCAGAAACAATCGATGGAGCAATACCGCTTCCTGTGAGTGTAAGCCAATACACCTTATATCGTTCTACCGATAAGGATCTTCTTGCTGTTGCAAGGCTGTCAGAGACGGAAGCTAACTGTGCTGATATTTGGTTATATACCCCGGACGGCGAGCCAGTAGGAAATATACAAGGACTGAAATTCTGCTGGATCAATGCGGCGCAGATCGTTCAGCCGATCGTAACGAAAGCCAAAGATGTCGAGCCGGCAAATTTAGGCAAAAACACCAAGCCAACCTCAATTGCACACAGCGCCAGCCAAACTACTTCAGTTTTGCCATCGATGGATCAACTGCGAAATCTACACGCCGAGGAGACGCATGATCTTTTGGTAACCAGCCTTGGTGTCCTTATAGCAAATGCCATGCGAACCAATGAACAACAACTACTCAGCGATAAAAGTTCTTTCGTTGATTTGCAGTTCACCTCATTAGGTATCGACTCGCTGACCACTGTAGATTTACGCAAACAAATCAGGGATTGGCTAGGTGTCGACGTGCCGGCTGCCTTGCTCCTTGGCGGCGCCTCGGTCGGAGAGGTCATTGAACTGTTAAAGCAGCAGATCCTGCTCCAGCGTTTAGCGCATTCGACTGACGAAAATCTTTCTGCAAGTGAACGTCATAGCGAAGATGAAGAGGTATTTGTGCTATGACTTTAACTCAGCTATTACAATTACTGGATCACTATTCAATTACCTTGAGTTGTGATGGCGGCAACCTAAAAATATCGGCGCCAAAAGGCGCGCTGACCGCTGAAATTAAACAAGCACTCTCTGCTCATAAGCAGACATTGCTTGGCTGGCTACGTCAGAACGAAGATGCCGTAGAGGATGCGTGGCCCACATGCCTTCCTGATCTGGAAAATCGCTATAAGCCTTACCCGCTATCGGATCTTCAGCGTGGTTTTTTTATGGCGGCGGACGCCTTCATGGAATTCCATGTGAGGCCGCATTATTACATTGAAAAAAATATCCCGGCACTGAACGTCGATACTTATGAGGCGGCCTGGAACAAAGCCCTTAAGCGCCACGCGGGAGAAATTGTTGTTGTAACCGATGATGGCAATTTACAGATTCTTGAAAACCCCTCGCCTTTGCGTTGTGAAATTATCGACTTGCGTAAGTGTTCAGCCGCAGATGTAGTTAGTTTGCTTGAACAGACTCGCATGAATATGCAACGCGCGGAATTACCGTTGGACCGTTGGCCTTGGGTGGATTTGCGAATATCGCTTTGGCACGATGAAACGGGATTACAGGGGCGTGTGCACTATAACCATAACAATTTCTTTTCCGATGGCGGCGGCACTACACGGTTACTGAAAGAAATTGATGCTTATTACCGGGATCCGACGCTGGCGCTACCGCCATTAACGCTCAGTGTTCGAGATGCCGTCCTGACCCTTGAACAGCTGGCCGAATCTTCTGCTGGTAAAGCGGATCGCGATTACTGGGAAAAGCGTCTGTCACTCCTACCTGGGGCTCCGGAGTTGCCCGTACGTCAGGGGCTGGAAAGACGCAGCCGATCCCGACTGCAACGCCGCGAGATGTTCCTGCCGCCTGAGCTCTGGCGGCAATTCAAGGAAAACGCGCGACAACAGGGCCTGACGCCGTCAGCTGCAATCTTCGCAGCCTACGCGCAAGTGATCGGTGCCTGGAGCAACCAGCGCCATTTTGTACTCAGCAATATGGTGACTCGTCGCCTGCCTATTCACCCCGAAATCTTTGACATCCTCGGCAATTTTGCCTCCCTGTATCCGCTCGAGATCAATCTGCGAGACGGCGAGGACTTTGTTACACAGGCGCGAAATATTCAGCAGCAGGTGACTCGCGATACCCAGCATTTGCGCTGGGGCGGCATGCGGGTAATGCAATCGCTCAATCAACAGCAAGGTGGATTTGGGCGAGCGCCTATACCCTTCGTTATCGGTAGCGGCTTGTTTATGGAGGGTTTTGAGCGGCCAGATTTCAGCTGCCTCGAAACTTCGCAAGTCATGCTCGACCATCAGTTTTGGGAATTGGCTGATGGTCGTTATTACTACGTATGGGACTTGCTGGAAGAGTTTTTCCCGGACGGGATGATCAGCGATATGCTCGCCGCCTACCACAGCTTGTTGGAAAGGCTGGCCGCGTCTCCTGCCGCCTGGTCAAACCAGGCTCATCAGCTATTGCCTGCTCGTCACTTGCAGGAGCGTGAAGCGGTAATCCCGGAAGCCGCGCCTTTAAGCACATGTTGTTTGCACCATTTACTGGACATTGCAGCCGCACACAATCCGCCTGGAAGTGCTGCAACCAGTGGCTGCGAACAAATCGACTACCAAGCTTTGGCCTCAGCAAGCGATGAGTTGGCCTTGCGTTTAATCGAACAAGGGGTCAAGCAAGGTGACCGGGTGGCGATAGTTGCACGGCGTGGCTGCGCCCTGCTGACGGCTGTCTACGCCGTTTTAAAGGCCGGGGCGGCTTACATACCGATAGACCCCGGGTTGCCTCAAGCAAGGCAAGACTTTTATCTCGCCAACAGCCGGGCGCGGCTCGTGCTGTTGGAGAACTGCTACAGCGGAAAGTTTACTGACAGTTCGATCCAAACCATGGAAATCGTGATTAGCCGGTCTGGACAGCCTTGGTCTGGCCCAGTGTCTACTGCATCAATCACTACCGCCCTCGCCTATCTCATTTATACCTCAGGCTCAACTGGCCAACCCAAAGGGGTAATGATCGATCATCGGGGAGCGGTAAATACGATTCTCGATATTAATAAGCGTTTTTCTGTTGGCTCCAACGATAAGCTTTTCGGTGTGTCTTCATTCGGATTCGATCTTTCCGTGTATGACATCTTCGGCGCGGCAGCCGCCGGTGCCTGCCTGGTCTATCCGAACCCTGAGCAATCCCTCAACCCATCCCATTGGCTCGATGTGATGCTGGCTGAGGGGATTACCATCTGGAACTCTGCACCTCCCTTGGCCAGCCTAATGGTAGAAGCTGCAGAGTTTCGTGGCGCTCAGCTGCCGCAACTGCGCCTGGTGATGCTCAGCGGCGACTGGATTCCTTTGGATTTGCCAGACCGTATTCGCGCGGTTGCCCCAAACGCCAAAATAGTAAGCCTGGGCGGCGCGACTGAAGCCTCTATATGGTCAATTATTTACGAAATTGGCGAAATAAAACCTGAGTGGCCCAGTATTCCCTACGGCTTTCCGATGCGGAACCAGTCCTGGTTCATTTTGGATGCATGGGGAAGACCGGCGCCGGAATGGGTTGCCGGTGACCTGTATATCGGCGGTGTTGGGCTGGCCCTCGGCTATTGGGACGATGAGGAAAAAACAGCGCATAGTTTTGTTGCTCATCCAGCGACTGGCGAGCGGATTTATCGTACCGGCGACGTGGGACGTTATTTACCAGGCGGCATGATCGAATTTTTAGGCCGCCGTGATACCCAGGTAAAAATTCAGGGCCATCGGATCGAACTGGGAGAGATTGAAAGCCAGCTTAGTAATCAACCCGGTGTCAGTAACGCGTTAGTCACTGTGCAACATAATTCCCAAGGCAGCCAAGCACAACTTGCAGCGTATCTGGTTGCCTCGGAAAATATGCAGCTAGATTACTCAGAAATACGCGCTGCACTGGCATCGCGTTTGCCGGATTATATGGTTCCGCGCCTCTTTATGGCGCTGGCACAGTTACCTCTTAGTGCGAATGGGAAAATTGATCGCAAGGCATTACCGCCCATTCTGGACTATCAAACAAACACCAGCGCTAGATCGAGTCGAGCTCCACAAGGTCACACTGAGGAAGTTCTGGCAAGTATTTGGTGCCAAGTCCTGAATGTGGAAAAAATAGCCGCTACGGATAATTTCTTTGAATTGGGCGGTCAATCCTTTGAAGCAGTTTGGATCGTCGGACTAATTCGAGAAGCATTTGGCTTAGCTTTATCCATCGGCGATATCTGGCAGTATCAGGATCTGGAAAGCCTCGCTCGAATTATCACCAGCCGTGAACGAAATTGCGAATTCGACCCGTTAGTAACTATCGACAGCAACGGTTCAGGCGCAGCGTGTTTCATGGTGCATCCGGCGGGCGGAAATGTACTGTGCTATAGCGAGTTCGGGCAACGCTTGAGCCGCCCGGTATTTGCCTTCCAAGCCCCCGGTGTTGATGGCCGACAAATGCCGCCGGACTCGATCGCGGCTTTCGCATCGACCTATGTCAAGAGGATCAATCAACTACAGCCGAGCGGAAAGATATTGCTCGGCGGTTGGTCTTCGGGTGGCTTAATCGCGTATGAAATGGCTTCGCAACTATCCGCTCAAGGTCGGATATTGGAAGGGCTGATTATCCTCGATAGCCCACCACCTACCGTTCATGCAGTGGTGAATGAAGAGGAGTTATTCAACTGGTTTTTGAGCGATCTCAATCTAGATACCCAGACGGTTAACGCGCTGCAGGGTCGGATCGCCAATATCGCTGACGAAAATCTTCGTTTGCAATTGATCCAAGCGGCCCTTGCCGAGCAGAGCCATTCGCTAGGTGCCGATCTCGGTCAGCTGAGCATCATTTACGGCGTATTCAAAAATATCGTTAACGCCAGCAGGCGCTATCAGGCAGTGCCGGTTGCTATCGATTTGCTGCACTTGCGTGCAGCGAATGGCCAGGTATCCGAGTTTGCTCTGCATCCGGACTCCGGTTCTGCCGACTGGGGCTGGTCGCATATTTGCTCGGGGCAAGTCACCGGCGAATACATAGATGCCAGTCATTACACCCTTCTATTAGAGCCCGCATTGAACCAGGTGATCGATCAGATTGAACGCTGGCTTGCTCGTCCCGTAATGGACACTCACGCCCAGATCACTGAATCCGTAGCCACGATTTGAATTCCGAATTCAACACCTGCGAAAACAGACACTACAGGAAAGCATATGAATCATTTGCTGGCTGAACTGCATCAACTGGGCGTCAAGCTCAGGCTCGAAGGCGATGAACTGCGCGTCAACGCCCCGCACGGGGTGCTGACCGACGAGCTGCGGCAGATGCTGCGGCGACACAAGGAAGACATCCTGAGTCTGCTGCGCTCCAGGAGTGAATCGGAAAATCCGCTGCCGCAACTGGTACCCGACCTGGCCAGACGGGCTGAGCCGTTTCCGCTGACCGACCTGCAGCATGCCTACTGGCTCGGCCGCGACAGTGCCATGGAAATGGGCAGCGTCGCCACCCACCTATACCTCGAACTCGACTGTACGGCCTTGGATGTCGAACGTCTCAACGATGCGTTGTGCCGCATGATTGACCGTCATGACATGTTGCGTGCGGTTGTCGGCGGCGACGGTATGCAGCGCATCTTGCCGACGGTGCCGCGTTATTGCATTGCGACCACAGACGTGGCCGAAGCAACGTCCGAGGACGCGGAACGGGCAGTCCTTGGCGTGCGCGACGCACTCTCCCACCAGGTGTTGAAAGCGGACCAATGGCCGCTATTCGAGGTGCGCGCGACGCTGTTGCCGGCCGAGCGTGTGCGCCTGCATGTCAGCCTGGACCTGCTGATCCTCGATGCCTGGAGCATCTTCCTGTTCTTCAAGGAATGGCATGCCCTTTACGACGATCCTGAAAGCACCTGGTCGGCGTTCGACATTTCCTTTCGCGACTATGTATTGACCGAACAGCAGACCCGCAACACGCAAGCACACAAACGTGCGCACGCGTACTGGATGAAACGGCTGGAAACCTTGCCGGCTGCGCCCGAGTTGCCACTGCGTTCCGACCTGTCCGGGCGCAAGTCGCCCCGTTTCAGTCGCCGTGAGGCGCGCCTGGGAAAGGCGAGTTGGGAAACGCTGCGCGCCAGTGCGCGAACCAAGGGCCTGACGCCATCCGGCCTGCTCCTGAGCTGCTATGCGGAAGTGCTCGCACGCTGGAGTTCGACACCGCATTTCACCCTCAACGTGACGGTATCGAATCGCCTGCCGCTGCATGAGCAGGTGAACAACCTGCTCGGCGATTTCACATCGCTGCTCATGCAGGAAGTCGACCTGCGCGATAGCCACTCGACTTTCCTGGAGCGCGCGCGGCGCCTGCAACAGCAGTTCATGAGCGATATGGACCATCGTGAAGTCAGCGGCGTCGCCGTGATGCGCGAGTGGTCCAAGCGTCACGGCATTGCCTTGCAGGCTGCGATGCCGGTGGTCTTTTCCAGCGGCTTGATCTGGAGCGGCGACGAGGAGCCCGGCGACCTCGAGCAGTTCGGCAAAAAGGTCTACAGCATCAGCCAGACTTCGCAGGTCTGGCTCGACCATCATGTGATGGAGCTCAACGGCGACCTTGTCCTCATCTGGGATGCCGCCGATGCGGTCTTCGAGGATGGCGTGCTGGATGCCATGTTCGACATCTACCGCACGCTGATCGAGCGCCTGGCCAGCGACGAGACGTTGTGGGACAGCCGCGACATCCTAGCCCTACCCACCGACATGCAGCAGCGCCGCAACGCCGCCAACGCCACGCATGCGGAACTGCCGCGGCAGCGCCTGCACGCGGGCTTCGTCGAACAGGCGCAGAAGAATCCGCAGGCAATCGCCATCCTGTCGCCGGAGCGCAACCTGACCTATGGCGAGCTGCTCGCGGAAAGCGCGGCCGTCGCCGATTGGCTGGCCCAATCCGGCGTGCGCCCGGGCCAACCGGTAGCGGTCGTGATGCGCAAAGGATGGGAGCAGATAGTCGCGGTATTCGGCACGCTGCTGGCCGGTGGCGCCTACATGCCGATCGATGCGGACCTGCCGGCGAAACGCCAGCTGGACCTGTTGCGCATCGGCGAAGTCGAGCATGTCCTTACGCAACCGGATTTCAGGCGCGAGGAACTCAACACCGACGAATGGAAGATCCATGCAGTCCGGGCCGGTGTCGCGAGCGCCTACGGTCCGTTGCATGCCCGCTCTCTGGAGGCGCCGCTCAACGAGCTGGCGTATGTCATTTTCACCTCGGGAACGACCGGCGTACCCAAGGGCGTGATGATCGACCATCGCGGTGCGCTCAACACGATCCAGCATATCAACCGCCTGTACAGTGTCGGTGCGCAGGACTGCGTGTTGGCCGTCTCGTCACTGAGCTTCGACCTTTCGGTGTATGACATCTTCGGCCTGCTCGCCGCGGGCGGCGCCCTGGTGTTGCCCGACGCTCGCAAAGGGCATGATCCGATCCACTGGCGCGACTTGATCGTGCAGCACCAGGTCACGCTCTGGAACTCCGCGCCGCAACTCATGCGCATGCTGATGGACAGCTTCTTGCCGGGCGAAGAAGAAGCCGCGCCGCTACGCACCGTGCTCATGAGTGGTGATTTCATCCCGCTCGACTTGCCCGAGCGCATCCACCGGCGTTACACCCAGGCCGAAGTCGTCAGCTTGGGCGGCGCGACGGAAGCGTCGATCTGGTCGATCTACCATCCGGTACGGGAAGTCTCCCCGGAATGGACCAGCATCCCCTATGGCAAGGCGTTGCCGAACCAGAGCGTCTGGGTGTACGACCAGGCGTTCAGGGCTTGCCCGGACCATGTGAAGGGGCGCATCTACATCGGCGGTATCGGCCTGGCCATCGGCTACTGGCGCGATGCCGAGAAGACCGCCGCGCGTTTCGTTACCCACCCGCAAACTGGAGAGCGCCTGTACGACACCGGCGATCTCGGGCGCTATGCAGCGGACGGCAATGTCGTGATCCTTGGCCGCGACGATGGCCAGATCAAGATCCGTGGCCACCGCGTCGAACTGGGCGAGATCGAAGCGGTGCTGCGCTGGCACCCGGCCATTCGGCAGGCGCTGGTCGTCCCTACTGGTGAATCGACCGAACGCCGCCAGCTCGTCGCCTACATCGAGTTCGCTCCCGAGTGCGTAGAACCACCCGAGATTCCCGAGCTACGTCAGCATCTGAGCGAGCATCTACCTGACTACATGGTGCCGCGCCATGTGGTGGTGATGGAGCGCATTCCGGTTTCCCCGAATGGCAAGGTGGATCTGCGGGCGTTACCGCCCGTGGTCGAGGAGCCCGCCGCCTTATTGCGCGTATCGCCCCGCACCCCCACCGAGCACGCCATTCTCGATGCCTGGTCGCGGGTCTTCGTCGACACGGAGATTGGCGTCACCGATAACTTCTTCGAGCTGGGCGGCGACTCGGTGATGGCCACGCAACTCATGCGCGAGCTCAACACTGTTTTTCCCGTGGTGCTGGAAATGCACGAGCTCTTCGAGAATCTCACGATCGAATCACTGGCGACGCTGTATGAGCAGAGGATTGCTGCCTACAGCGACGGCGCCCAGCCGGATTCCGACAGTTTGGGCGCAGCCGAGTGGGCCTTGGCCGATCCTGCCGCAGTGCAGGCCGATGTTCAGCGCCTGGTGGCGGAGTTCGCTGCGCTGCAGTTCGACGTGCAGAGCGAAGTGCCACGCGCCAAGCCGCGTGCGGTGTTGGTAACAGGCGCTACCGGTTGGGTTGGCTGCCACGCGGTCGCGGAACTGCTGGAGCAGACACATGCCACGGTGTACTGCCTGGTACGCGCGAACGATAAGCATCATGCGCGTGAGCGTGTGCTCGAGCAGCTGGGCCAATGCGGCATCACCCTCGATGCAGCCCAATTGGCCCGCATCGAGGCAGTGTGCGGGGATCTCGCAGCGCCGGCGTTGGGGCTGGATAGCTTCGAGTGGCAACGACTGGCTGCATCGGTCGATGCGATCCACCACTTCGGCGCATCGTTGAATGTGATGATCGACTACGACACCCATAGCCGCACCAACGTGCATTCGCTCGGCTGGATCGTCCGTCTGGCGAATGAACATCACCTGAAGCCGGTGTATGCCATTTCGCCGATGACGATATGCCGGCGCCATCTCGACGGTCAGCTGGTCGTCTTCCAAGAGGAGCGTGGCCAGGATCATCCACACGGTCTGTTGACCAACTATGCGCAATCGAAATGGGCCGCAGAGCAGGTGCTGCTGGCAGCCGCAGCGCGTGGGCTGCCGGTGCGCATCTATCGCAGCTCGCACGCCCTGCCTTCGGCGCGCACGAGCATGCACAAACCGAACGATACCTATAACACCGTCCTCAAGGTGGCTTGCCGGGTCGGTGTGGTGCCCGATTGGCCCGACTCACGGCTGCCCGGTCTACCCGTGGATATGCTGTGCCGGCTGATCGTCGAAGACGCGTTGAGCCAAGAGGACGACGGCTGCATCGTGCATATCGAGAACCGCGACCCGCTGAATTTCAAGGATTTGCTGAGCGTGCTGCTGGAGGGGCGGCATGGCGACTCCGTAGAACCGCCGCTGGTAACTCTCGACGAGTGGAAGGCGCGCTGTGTACAGCACGTCGACGGTTTATCGCCGCGCGAGGAAGCGCTGATCAAGTTGCTGTTCAGCCACAGGTCCGTGGGCATGGCGGTAGATAACATTTTCAGCAAGCAAGCGTTTCACACGCACTACCTTGAAGGCCACGGCTATGCACCAAGACTGGCCCAGCTCACACCGCCGCACTACTGGCGCGCTGTCCGCCTCAATGCGGGCTGGTGAGCCATGCGAACTCCGGGAGCTAACCATATGAATCAAAGCAATGCGAACAGAAAGGCCCTGCTGATTTCCTGCGTGGCGTTTTTCATCCAGGGCAGTTGGGCGGTTTACGCGAACCATGAATTCGGCAGGGGAAAAAGTCTGCCGGCCGGACTGGTTCAAGGTCTGTGCAGCTTTGCCATGACTTACCTCAGTACGATGCTGATCGAATACATCCTCTACGTCGCCAGTGCGGCAGCGAGGTCCCTGCGCTTCGCCGCCGCGTCAGCCTCGACCATCCTGTTCATCGCTGCCGTCCAGAGTTTTGCGCACTGGCTGGCCGGCACGCCCCACATCATCAAAACGATTCTCCCCGCAGTGCTGATCGGTGGCATTTACTGCATCGTCTACACCTTGGGCCGGGTGTTTCTAGGCCGTCAGCGTGACGGACAAACCGTTGCACTGGAGATCGCGCCATGACGCCTCATACCGACTTGGCTGCCGAACACTTCGACGTCATCGTCGTCGGCGCGGGTGCTGCCGGCGCGGTTGTCGCCAGCCGTTTGAGTGAGGGTGGCCAGCGCAAGATCTTGCTGGTGGAAGCCGGCCCGCAGGAGCCCGCATCGGAGGCGGCGAGGCTGGCGGTACGCGACGCGAATTTTCCGGCGGTAAAGCCTGGCCTGAACTGGAAAATCAATACCTATATCAAAGGCGATGGTGCGAGGGCCGGCACCTGGGATTATGAGGCCGGAAAACTGCTTGGCGGGTCTTCTGCCGTCAACACGGTGCAGGCGTTGAGGGGGATGCCGCATGACTACGACGAATGGGCAGAAACATGCGGCCCTGGTTGGTCATGGTCGCAGGTCTTGCCTTTTTTTCGGGCACTTGAAGATGATCCGATCGCGCCTGATGGTTTGCACGGGAGGGGCGGACCGGTGCCTATCCGGCGTGAGAAAAAAGAAAACCTGACACCATTGCAGGCAGCGATGGTGGATGCCTGTGTCGCTCATGGTTTCCCTGAAACCGCCGACCACAACGATCCGGATTCGCCGGGAATCGGCATGATTCCAAAGAATGTCATCGATGGCGTGCGTATGTCGTCGGCCATGACCTATCTCGCAGTGGCACGCGCACGGAAAAATCTGACTATTTTGAGCGATGCGCATGCGTGCCGACTCATCTGGGATGGCGCCTCGCGCTGCAAAGGCGTCGAGGTCGCAGCGCAGGGGCGGCAGTACCAAATCCATGCGGACAGGATCGTGCTCTGTGCCGGCGTGATCAACACACCGGCGTTGCTTATGCGCTCCGGCATTGGCGACCCCGCAATCCTTGAGCCTCTCGGTATCAAGGTGATGGGACCGTTAACCGGCGTTGGCAAAAACCTGATGGACCATCCCAGTGTCGGTATCTGGGGAGTACCAAAACCTGGCGTATGCATAGCGCAGGAGCCGCTGCACGAGACATTGTTGCGTTGCTCATCCCGCGCATCCTCTTATGCCAACGATATCCACATACGCATGATGGCCGGCGACTTCGACACGGCATTCGCTGCACGTGCATCGACCGCTGGGCTGTCGCATGTCGCAGGTTTAAGTGTCTGCCTGGCCAAGTCCCGGTCACGCGGTTACGTCCATATCCTTTCAGCCGACCCTTACGCAGCGCCGAAGGTGGTGCTCAATCATCTTTCCGACAAGGGGGATATTCCGCCCCTCAGGAATGGTGTTCGCCTGGCATGGGAACTGCTGAAAAAGCCGCAGCTGCAGTCCTTGTTCGAGCGTATGTTGGGCTGGACTGACGGAATGTTTTCATCCGACGTCGTTCTGGAGCGCGCGATCATGGCTTACGTGCGTCCGACCGCCCATCTATGCGGCTCGGCGCAGATGGGTAGATCTCCCGATGCCGGCGCGGTGGTGGACCCGCAAGGGCAAGTTTTTGGCGTTGACAATCTTTGGCTCGCCGACGCCTCAGTCATGCCGAGCACTCCCAGCGCATCGCCGCATCTCGCCACCATTATGTTGGCGGAAAAAATGGCGGCTGGTTTCCAGCAGTGGAATTGACGATGCAAACTCGGGGGCAGATGCAGGGAAAATGCCTTCGCTATTTCCAGCAACCGCATAACCCACGTTTACGGCTGCTATGTTTTTCCTGGGCGGGCGGTGGCGCCAACTATTTTCGCAAGCTTGTTGGACGAATAGCCCCTGATGTTGAGCTGATAGGCGTGCAATTGCCCGGCCGGGAAGAACGTTTTCAGGAAACGCGACTAACGCGTATGGAGCATATCGTTACTCACGTGAGCCGTGAGTTACAGGCATTGAGCGCTCTTCCGCTAGTGCTGTTCGGCCACAGTATGGGCGCCTTGGTCGCTTACGAAGTGGCGCAAGCACTATATGGCGAGCCATTGAGGTCTTTGGCCGGGCTGATAGTTTCAGGGTCCAACGCACCTCACGTCAGGTCCTGCCATACGCGCTGTGCCCATGACGCCAGTGAGCAGGAAATAATCTCGGATATAACTGCTCTGGGCGGAACACCGCCCGCCTTACTTGATGATCCAGACCTGATGCGAAGCCTTCTTCCTATCATCAGGGCCGACTACGCGGTGCTGGAAAGCTACCGAGCCCATCCTCCGTTACCGTTACTTGATTGCCCTTTGATCGCCTGCGCAGGCGATGCGGATCATTGTGTTTCCCGAACGGGAATTGAAGCCTGGAGCCAGTACGCAGGCTCGGTCTTTAACCCGCATTGGTTTGAGGGGGATCACTTTTATCTCACTGAGCGCCATCACCCTTGGATAGAGCAGCTCAATCGATGGCTACAGCAGGAAGCCCCTATCGAAGTTTGGCGGTTGTAGCCGCTGAGTCACCCGTAAGGATTCTGGCATGTTCGACTACGATGAAATTGTTATTGGCGCCGGGTCATCCGGCGCGGTTGTTGCCGCCCGACTCAGTGAAGATGGATCGCGCCGGGTATTACTCGTAGAAGCGGGTCCGGATTGTTTCAGCTCAACACCACCAAAGGAATTGACCACGAACCATGAAGCCGTGCTCAGTGGTTATAACTGGGATTTCAAAGCCTATGTCCGCGAGGCGAACCTGATAGCAAGCCTGAAAGACGCGGCAGGTGTGTTCGGTTCATCATCCCTGGCCAGTAAAATGGCTATGGCCAGAACAGCATTGCAGACAGGGCTCGGCAGAGAGTCTGGATTAACCCGCTTTAATTATCCCCTGGGCCGTCTGGTTGGCGGCTCTTCGGCAATTAACGGCGCACTCGCCCTACCTCCGGATAGCAGGGATATGGATGCGTGGGTCGCGCAAGGAAACCCTGATTGGGCCTGGCACAAGGTAAAACCCTACCTGGAAAAAGTCATTGCAGCGGCAACCGGAAGTATCAAGCTGCATACGCCGCCACAGTCTCAACTGCATAAGGTTCAGAGCAGCTTTAGCGCTGCCTGCCAGCAACTCGATTTCAAGGCGATTGATTTGAACCATCACCCTGATGGCCTGCGTCGGCAAGGGGTGGGAATAATTCCGCGAAATATCGCCAATGGCCTTCGTCAGTCCACGGCGCTGACCTATTTAGCATCGGCACCTGTGCGAAAAAATTTCCGTTTAATGGCCGACACGCTGGTTAATCGAATCAATATTGAAAACAACAAGGCAACTGGAATTGAAATAATCGCGAATGGCCGCTCTCAGAAGATAACGGCGAAGCGTGTCACCCTCTGTGCAGGCGCGATTCAATCGCCTTGTATATTGATGCGCTCCGGCATAGGTGATCCTCTGACGCTGGCGAAAGTCGGTATAAGCCCAACTATTGCGCTGCCAGGAGTGGGAATGAACCTGACGGATCATACCTCGCTAGGGTTCTGGATGGTGCCACAGCCCGGGCTCTGTCAGGCCGGCGAAGATGTTCATCAGACCCTGCTGCGCTGCTCTTCATCCGGGCAACAGAGCGCCGATGTCGACCTGCAGATTTATGCCGTTAACTCTATGCAGACCCGATGTTTGCCGGAATTAAAACTGGCGCTGGGGACCGATATTGCAATGTCCCTTACTTTGCTCCTGACAACTCCGGAGTCGAGAGGACGGGTGCAAATCATCAGTGCCGATCCACAACAACACCCTGATATTTTTTTGAATGTTGCGACATCCAGAAGTGATCTGGACAGGCTAAAAACCGGAGCGCGCTTGGCATGGAAAATCGCCCATGAGACGGAATTCAACCGTCATGTCTCGCGTATCTTTGCCTGGAACCAACGCATAATTGATTCTGACGCGCTACTCGAGGAAAGCATCAGAACCTTCGCCCGAGGATCATGGCACGCTACAGGGACGCTGAAAATGGGGCCGGAAAGTGACGCTCTGGCCGTTGTAGATCAGCAAGGACAAGTATATGGATGCGAAAACCTCCACGTCGCCGATGCCTCCATAATGCCTGCTATCACTGCAAACCCCACCAACATCGCAACCATGATGATCGCTGAAAAAATAAGCGCCCATCTACTCGGCGATGCAAGTGCGGGTCAGCTGCACCAGCCTGTAGATGAAGAGTTTATTTTCTAAGGTATGTTGATCTCTCCAAGATAAAACGAAGCGGACGAGATGCCATTCGCGCCTATTCTTCAAGTGTGTGCATGACGATCCCCGGCAATCACGGAGTCGCGCGATGAATAGGCAAACCGCAGTGCATGTGCAGCATGGGTTGATTATCGCCCTCCTCTTCGCCGTCTGGCTGTGGGCCGCTATTGCTCCCCTGAGTCGCGAGGACTGGCTGTTGGAGAACCTGTTGGTGTTCTTCTTCGCGGCGCTATTGCTGGCGACTTACCGATACTTCGCCTTTTCCATCAGGTCGTATTGGTTATTCGCGGTGTTTCTGGCGTTGCACATCTATGGCTCGCACTACACCTATGCCGAAACCCCATTCGGCTTCTGGCTGCAAGACTCCCTGGGCTTGGCGCGCAACCATTACGATCGGTTGGTGCATTTCGCCTTCGGCGCCTTGCTGGCTTATCCGCTTCGCGAGTTGCTGCAGCGTCAGACCGGGTTGTCGGGTAGATGGCTGAATATCTTCAGCCTCACGCTGGTCATGGCAATGAGCAATTTATACGAACAGGTGGAAATGCTCGCCGCCCTGATCGTAAACCCCGAGTTGGGAACGGCCTTCCTCGGCACCCAGGGCGATGAATGGGATGCGCAGAAAGACGCTGGGCTGGCGACCTTGGGTGCCGTACTGGCGCTATTGCTAAGCAGCTTCGGCACTCCACGTCGGCCGTGAAAAAGGCGTTCAGGCTTACCATCGATGCAACGCCTCTGGGGATTACACGCCAATGACCGGGGCATATATGACCTGCTTGATGTAAATCAATGTAAGACAAGCCTGATCGGCGCAAATAAGAGGACGGCGTTGTGATGCTCGGCGGTGTTTTCACCGGCAAGTCCAGCGAGTCACAACGAGCACCGACCTAGCCGTTTACCTCTCAGGCAGGAGCCGATCATGGACAAATATCAGCAGAGTCAGAAAGACAAGCTGTTCAAACCCGATCACAGCGACCCTTATCTGGATTTACCCAGCGCTGGTACGGCGGTCTGCTCGCAGTGCGGCGTCGTCTATCATCGCGGCCATTGGTATTGGCGCTCCGCGATGCCGGTTGATGCGCACAGCATCGTCTGTCCGGCTTGCCGACGTATTGCCGACAACCACCCCGCCGGTACGCTGCACCTGGGCGGAAAATTCTTGCAGCAACATCGCACGGAAATTCTCAATCTGATCCATAACACCGAAACGTCGGAAAAGGCCGCTCATGCGCTTGAACGTTTGCTCAGCGTGACCGATAAGGGCGACGATCTTGAGGTCACCACCACTGGCATGCACCTGGCTAACCGCATCGGTCATGCGCTGAATGCCGCTTATAAGGGCCGTTCCCAGTACCACTACAGCGATGACGAAACCCACGTCAGCATCCGCTGGGAGCGCGACTGATTCCAGATCACGGGCCCTCGAAAAACCTGCGCGGACTAGGACTTCGCTCGCCTTCGATCCTCAGGGCTCTTCTAACCTGTTCGCGCACCGTGAGCGAATCCGAGCGCTTGGGATTGATAAAGATCAAACCACGGCACCCGCGCACAGCGCATGCTCGCTATCAGCCAAGCGATTGGCGGTGGTTTCGCTCACTGCCCACTGGTTCACCAGTCGGGGGGCTGTCATGAATAGCCAGCAAGAGACGATCGACTTTCTCGGGCGCCCCCAGAGCTATGGGGCGTCCGTCGGTCCGGTGGAGCGCATAGAAACCCACGGTTCGTTGATTTTTTTGCACGGTGCTTACGCCTACAAACTCAAACGTGCCGTTGCTTATGCGGCGTTGGACTTTCTCAGCCTGGACAGTCGCGACCGCGCCTGCCACGCGGAACTGTCGCTGAACCGGCGCACAGCACCAGACCTTTATTTGACGGTGCGCTCGATCAATCGCGGCGCGAACGGCCAACTGGAGTTCGACGGCCAAGGCGAAACCCTCGATTGGATCGTGGTCATGCGACGCTTCCAGCAAAATGCCTTGTTCGAGCGGATGGCCAGCGAAGGTCGATTGACCGGCGCGCTAATGGAACGTCTCGGCGAGGAAATCGCCCGTTTCCATACTCAGGCCGAAATCACCCCGGAATTCGGCGGTGCCGCCGGTATTCGCGAGGCCATCGAAGCCAATCATCGCGAACTGAGTCGCTACCCCCAGTTGCTCGATCCTGTGGCGGTGCAGGCCCTGCACCATGTTTCCCACTCAGTGCTCGATAGTCTCGGCGCAGAGCTCGAGCAGCGCCGCGAGCAAGGCCTGGTACGACGTTGCCACGGCGATCTGCGGCTGGCCAACATCTGCCTGTTCGATGGGCGTCCGACGTTGTTCGACGGTATCGAATTCAGCGAACGAATCGCCTGTATCGACGTGCTCTATGACCTCGCCTTCGTGCTGATGGATCTACAGCACCATGGCCTCACGGAGCTGAGCGAGCGCTTGCTGGACAGCTATCAACGGCACAACAGCGCTGCCGGCGATTATCGCCCCCTGCCCTTGTTCCTCTCGGTACGCGCCGCCACCCGCAGCTACAGTCTCGCCTGCAGTTTCAACCGTCAGCAGGATATCGCCATGCAACAGGACAAAGGCTTGCGCGCGCGTGCGCTGCTACAGCAAGCAAAAGCCTATCTCTACCACGACGACGTCTTGTCGAAACGTTCCTGGTGAATCCACCCTGGAGGTCATATGACTACGGACTTTCCACTGCTGTTTGCCTTGAACGGTACTGAGGATTACGCCACCCGTGTGGCACAACGGCTCGGCTGCCAACTGGCCGCTCATGAAGAACGCAATTTCGAGGACGGCGAACATAAGATACGTGCCCTCGATGACGTCGACGGCCGGCGAGTCGTGGTATTCCATAGCCTTTATGGCGACCGCCAGCAAAGCGTCAACGACAAGCTGTGTCGCCTGCTGTTCTTCTGCGGCGCCCTGAAGGATGCGGGCGCCAGCCATCTTCAGGTTGTTACGCCCTACCTCTGCTATGCCCGCAAAGAGCGCCGCACCGCTCACCAGGACCCGATCAGCAGTCGTTATGTCGCCACGCTGTTCGAGGCCTGCGGGGTCGATCGATTGGTGGCCCTTGAGGTGCATAACCTGGCGGCCTTCGACAATGCCTTTCGCATTCCAACGCAGCACCTGCCAGGGGCCGGGCTGCTGGCCGCGCATTTCGCCCCACTTGTCGGCGATGCCGAAGTGCTTGCGGTTTCCCCCGACAGCGGCGGCGCCAAACGCGTCGAACTGTTCCGTAGAGATTTGCAGCAACGCATTGGTCGCCCGGTGGGTAGCGCGTTCATGGAGAAGTACCGGCGCAACGATCAGGTTACCGGGGCACTGTTGGTGGGGGATGCACAGGGCAAGCTGGCGATCGTAGTCGATGACCTGATCAGCACCGGCGGCACCCTGCTGCGCGCCGCCCAGGCCTGCCAGAACGCCGGCGCCGAGCGGATCTTCGCCGCGGCGGTGCACGGTCTTTTCACCGGCGGCAGCGCGCTGCTCGACAGCCCCTTACTGGACGCCATCGTCATCTGCGACAGCGTGCCGCCGTTTCGTCTGGAGCCCGAGCTGGTGGCGCGAAGACTGCAGATCATCGACAGCAGCACGGCGGTGGCGTCGATCCTGGCCCGCCAATATGGTTTGGATTGCAAGGCTCCGACGCGATGACAGCTCGGCCCACTCCCGGCGCTCACGATCCGCTGCCGGTGATCGATGCGCCGAATGATTTCTCTGCCGGTGGATCGCCCTTCAGCGTGCAAGCCCATCGAAAACGGAGGTCCGCATGTCTGCCAACTCCTCAATGGCGCGACTGTTCCTCGCAGGTGACCTGATGTGCGCCCGGGGCATCGACCAAATCCTGCCCCACCCCGGCGACCCTCGTCTGTATGAGGCTTACGTCAAGGATGCCCGCGACTATGTGCAACTGGCCGAGCGGCGCAACGGTGCGATCCCACGGCCGGTGGCTTTCACCTATGTCTGGGGCATGGTTCTGGAGGCGCTCAGGCAGCGTCGACCGGACGTGCGCCTGGTCAACCTGGAAACCGCAGTGACCGGCAACGGCTCGCCGTTGGCCAAAGGCATCAATTACCGGATGCACCCAGCCAATCTGCCGGTACTCGACGTGGCGGGTATCGATTGCTGTGTGCTGGCCAACAACCATGTGCTGGATTGGGGCGAAGCCGGCCTGGTCGAGACCCTGGCCAGCCTCGATGCCCATGGCCTGCGGCATGTCGGCGCCGGCCTGGATCGCGACAGCGCACTGGCCCCAGCAATTGTGCCGCTGGCCGACGCTGGGCGCCTGCTGGTATTCGCCTTTGCCACCGGCGATTGCGGCGTGCCGCCGGATTGGGCGGCCAGCGAGCAACGCCCTGGCGTCGCGCGCCTCGACGATTTGTCATCGCGTAGCGTACGACATGTCGCCCAGCACATTGGCACGTTCAAACAGCCAGGCGACCGGGTGCTGGTCTCCCTGCACTGGGGCGGTAACTGGGGATTTGCCATAGCGCCGGAGCAGCAGCGCTTCGCCCATGGGCTGATCGAGGACGCCGGCGTGGACCTGGTGCATGGCCATTCCTCGCACCATATCAAGGGCCTGGAAGTGTATCGCCAACGCCTGATTATCTATGGCTGTGGCGACCTGCTGAACGACTACGAGGGCATCGACGGGCATGATGCCTACCGTGGCGAGCTGGGCCTGTTGTATTTTGCCGATCTGGCCTGCGACGGCCGCCTGTTGGCGCTGGAACTGCTGCCCAGCCGCCAACGTCAGCTGCGTATTCAGCATGCCAAAGACGCTGATCGCCAATGGTTGCAGGACACCTTGCAACGAGAAAGCGCGCAATTTTCCTGTACGGTTCGCCCCACCGGCGCAAACAGCTTCGCCCTGGTCTGGCCCGCCGCGCGCTGAGCTGCCAGCTGATCAGGTCGGAAATGGCGGTTCCGCGGGGCTTTCCTTCTCCGGGATTTCAGTCATGGTCGCCTCGGTCAGCAGCAGCACACTGGCAACCGAAACGGCATTTTCCAGAGCGATCCGTACCACCTTCGTAGGGTCGATAATGCCGGCTTGGTACATATCCACATACTGATTGGCCGCAGCATCGAAACCGACATCGCCTCGCTCCTGGAGCATCCGCGCGATCACCACCCCAGCATCCACCGCAGAGTTCTCGGCGATGATCCTGGCGGGAGCCTCCAATGCGCGGCGAAGTATCTGCAGACCGGTCTTTTCATCGCCCTCACAGACACCCTCCTCTGCTATCAGGCTCGGTGCGCAGCGCAACAGTGCCAGGCCGCCGCCCGGCACTATACCTTCGTCGATGGCGGCCTTAGTGGCGGAAATGGCATCGTCGAGCGCGTCTTTGCGGGTTTTCATCTCGGCTTCGGTAGGCGCCCCCACACGGATTACCGCAACCCCGCCAGACAACTTGGCAAGGCGTTCCTGAAACTTCTCGCGGTCGTAATCGCTGCCGGCTTTTTCGGCCTGGTTACGGATCTGCTGCAGTCGGCTCTCGATTGCTGGGCGGCCACCAGCGCCGTCGATCAGCGTGGTGCTTTCCCGATCCACCACCACTCGTCGGGCGCTGCCCAATTGGCTCAGTTCGACCTGCTCGAGGCGCAGCCCCAGCTCACTGGAGATTACCTGGCCACCGGTCAGCACCGCGATGTCCTGTAGCATCTCCTTGCGCCTGTCGCCAAAGCCGGGGGCTTTCACCGCAACGGCACGCAATACCCCACGAATCTGATTGAGGATAAGCGTGGCCAGGGCTTCGCCTTCGATGTCATCGGCAATGAACAGTAACGGCCGACCACTCTTGGCTATCTGCTCCAGCAGCGGAATCAGATCTTTGAGCAAGCCGATTTTCTGGTCGCTGAGCAGCACATAGACATCTTCCAGCACAACCTGCATCTTCTCCGTATCGGTGACGAAGTAAGGCGAGACATAACCACGATCGATACGCATACCCTCGACCACCTCGACCACGGTTTCGGTGGTCTTGGACTCCTCGACGCTGATCACCCCTTCGCTGCCGACCTTCTCCAGGGCCTTAGCCACCAACTCTCCGATCACCCCATCGTTGTGTGCCGAGATGGTCGCGACCTGGGCCTTTTCCTTCGGTGTGCGCACGGGCCTGGATTGCGCATGCAGTGAATCGATGGCCAACCGCAGCCCACGATCCAGCCCGCGTTTGAGATCGATGGCGCTGGCACCGGCCACCACGTTACGTATGCCGTCAGCGAGAATCGCATGGGCCAGTACCGTTGAAGTGCTGGTACCGTCACCCACCGCCTCGCCGGTGCGTTCGGCAGCCTGACGCAGCATTTGCGCACCGAGGTTTTCCTCCGGGTCCTCCAAATCCACCAACTTGGCAATGCTGACACCATCGTTGCAGACGATCGGCGTGCCCCACTTCTTCTGAATCAGCACGGATTTGGATTTAGGACCGAGGGTTACGCGCACCGCGTCAGCCAATTGGGTAGCTCCGCGAAGGACTTTTTCGCGCGCCGCACTGCGAAACAGAATTTTGCTATGGGCCATGACAGTCCCCTTTTTCGGGTTTATGTCATCAGAATCTGCCCACGCATCCGGTATGCGTTGATCCATATCAAAGCCATAGGGTTGCGCAGCCCTGAGCCTGCTACGGGCGATGCTTTCGGACGGACGGCAGCTGGTTGCAGGTAACTTTCCCTGCGTGCGAACACCAAAATTGAATGGCAGTGACGTCGAATTACCGAGGTGCACTCCGATCATGGTCATCAATCGATATGGCGAATCGCCGAAACAACCCGTCAAACCCCAGACCCACTGCCAAACGTGCGCCATCAATCGTTACTGCCTACCGGTCGCGCTGAAGGATAGCGATGTCGCGCGGCTCGATAGCATCGTCAAGCACAACCGCCTGTTGCATAAAGGCGACTATCTGTTCCGCGCAGGCGAATGCATGCAGCAGGTCTATGCCGTGCGTAGCGGTTGCCTGAAGAGCTACCTGCTCAGTACCGAAGGCGTGGAACAAATAACCGGTTTTTATTTCCCCGGCGAGTTATTGAGCCTGGATGCTTTTGGCGCTGCGGTTCACCGTAGCTACGCGGTTGCCCTCGAAACCTCATTGGTGTGCGCGATCTATTTCGGTCAGTTGGAGGAGTTGTGCGGCAATATTTCACTGTTACGTAAACATCTATTGACGCGCTTGAGCCAGCAGATCCATGCCGAACAGGCCCTGCTTTGCCATCAGCGCGAGAGCGCCGAGCAACGCCTGGCAGCCTTCCTGCTCAACCTTTCGCTGCGTTACAGCCGACGTGGCTTTTCCGCTGTGCGCTTCAACTTGCCGATGACTCGCGGCGAAATCGCCAGCTACTTGGGTTTGAGTATCGAAACGGTCAGTCGCTTGTTCAGCCGCTACCGCAATAGCGGGTTGATCGAGATAAATGGCCGCGAAGTCATCCTGAACGATGCCCAGGCCTTGAGCCGGATCGGCGAAACCTGCGTAACGCCCTGACAGTCGGACACACTCATCAGCGCTGCGCATGCCACATTCCGCCACCCTCCAAGTAGCGTTGAAACCAGTCGGCCGCCAACCTGGCCACTTCCTCCAGGGCGCCGGGTTCGACGAACAGATGGGTCGCTCCCGCCACCACACGCAGTTGCTGCTCGCATTGCAGACGGCTGCTGACTTCGCGATTCATGTGCAGCACGGCGATATCCTGGCCGCCGACGATCTGCAGGGTCGGCGCCCTCACCTGCGCCACGGCCTGCCCGGCCAGATCGGTACGACCGCCGCGCGATACCAGCGCATAGATCGCCTGCGGGCGCTGCGCCGCGGCAATCAATGCCGCGGCCGCGCCGGTACTGGCACCGAACAAGCCGATGCGCAGGCGCGCCAACTCCGAGTGACGCTGCAGCCAATCGATAACTTCGATGATCCGTTCCGTTAGCAGCGGAATGTCGAAGCGCAGCTCGCAGGTGACCGCATCGAGCCGCTGTTCCGCTTCGCTGAGCAGGTCGAACAGCAAGGCGCCCAACCCACGTTCGGCGAAGTAGCGCGCCACCTGCTGATTGCGTGGGCTGAGACGCCCGCTACCGCTGCCATGCACGAATACCACCAAGCCTTTTGCACCACCGGGCAGCAGTAAATCGGCATTCAGGTGGGCATCGCTCAGCGCCAGTTGCAAACCCCGGACAACGCTCATCGGCGCCTCCGTCATGCTCGTTGCTCGCACGGGCGTTGCCAAGCGCGCTGCAGCAGGTCGAGCACTTCGCGGTCCGAAGTTTGCGAGAAGTCCCTATACCAGCTGCCGATCGATATCAGCGTTTCCGGTATGAGCGGACAGACCACCTCGTCGGCTTCGGCGCGCAGCAACTCCAGGCTTTCCGAGGAGCCGACCGGCACGGCGACAGTCACCGATAGTGGCTCTTGCTGGCGCGCCGCTTGCACCGCCGCGCGCATGGTCGCGCCGGTGGCCAGGCCGTCGTCGACCAGGATCACCCGCTGGCCACGTAATATCGGAGCCGGGCGGTCGCCGCGATAGGCGCGATCGCGCCGTTGCAGTTCGCGGGTTTCGCGGTCCACCACCGCTTCGATGGTTTCCGCCCTCAGATCGAGCATCTGCAAGACCTCGCCGTTCAATACCCGTACTCCGCCGCTGGCGATGGCGCCCATGGCGTACTCCTCGTGGCCCGGTACGCCAAGCTTGCGCACCAGCATCAAATCCAGGCGCAGGTCCAGCGCCATGGCGATCTCATAGGCCACCGGCACCCCGCCGCGCGGCAGCGCCAGAACGATCGCCTCCGTTTGCCCGCGATAGGCCGACAACAAGGGCGCCAGTGCGCGCCCTGCGGCTATCCGGTCGCGGATAGGTAGATCGAGAGCAGCGTGATGCGCCATCCGAAAATCTCCGCTAGCTGTGCATGCAAGTATGACCCACACGGGCTCCACCGCGTTCTTGCACAGTTATCGATGCACCCGTAATCCCCGCTCGCTCCGATAGACGGCCATGCGGGCGATATAAGAGTAAAACTTGACGCGAATCATTATTGATTGAGAATTCACCTCATAGACTGTGCCCATCACTTCTACCTTCCGAGGAATATGTCGATGCGCGTACAGCTCTCCCTCTCACTCGTCGCCCTGCTCTGCGGTTCGCTCGCCCAGGCCAAGGAATACCCGATCGGCGAACCCCAGCAATGCGGCGGTCTGGATGTCGGCGCCGTGTACCTGCAACCGATCGAGATGGACCCGCCGGGCATGATGCGCCCCGCCGCCGATTCCGATGTGCACCTGGAAGCCGACATCAGCGCCCTGGAAAACAACCCCAACGGGTTCCAGGAAGGCAGTTTCGTGCCCTATCTGAATATCGCTTTCGTACTGCGTAAGGAAGGCAGCGACGAGGTGCTCGAAGGCGATTTCCACGCCATGGTCGCCAACGACGGGCCGCACTACGGCGACAACCTCAAGCTGTTCGGCCCGGGCAAATACCTCCTGACCTACAGCATCTCGCCACCCGCTGGCGGCCACGGCATGTTCGGCCGCCACACCGACAAGGAAACCGGCGTCGCGCCCTGGTTCGAGCGCTGCGAGCTGCATTACCAATTCACCTATGCCGGCATCGGCAAGAAAGGCGGTTACTGATCGCGGGCCCCAGTGGAGTTGGCTATGTCACGTCTGTTGTTCGCCCTGCTGTTGGCCATCCCCTGCCTGCCTGGTTACGCGGCCGGTCTGCCGACTTACGAGCTGGTGATCCGCGATGGTCATTTCACCCCGCCGCTGCTCGAAGTGGCGGCGGGCCAGCGCTTCAAGATCGTCCTGCATAACCAGGGGCAAGGCCCCGCGGAATTCGAAAGCACGCCCTTGCGGGTGGAGAAGGTCATGTCGCCCGGGGTCACCTCGTTCGTGGTGATTCACCCGCTGCGGCCCGGCCATTATCCGTTCTTCGACGAGTTCCACCTCGACTTGCCCGAGGGCGGCATCGTCGCCAAATAACCCTGTTACAACGGGAATTCTGGATGAATCAGTCGCTGTTTATCGTCTGGCGGGAGAGCGTCGAGGCGTTGCTGGTGGTCGGCATCCTGTATGCGTGGATCAGCCAGCAAGCCGAGCGCAGCCGCGCCATGAGGTTCCTCTGGGGCGGTGTGGCGCTGGGCCTGGTGTTGTCCGCGGCGCTGGCGCTGATCGTACTGTTCGCAGGCGAATGGCTGTCGGGAGCGGCCGGCGAGTGGTTCCAGGCGGCGTTGGTACTGCTGGCGAGTGCATTGATCCTGCAGATGGTCGGCTGGATGCGCCGGCATGGCCGCACCTTCAAGCACGACCTGCAGCAGGCCGCCGACACCCATCTGCAACGCAACGGCGGCCTCGGCCTGCTGCTCCTGGCCATGCTTGCGGTGGGGCGCGAAGGCAGCGAGACCGTGGTCTTCCTGTATGGCCTGGGCATACACAAGCAAGGCGTCGAACTCTGGCAATTCGCCCTCGGCGGTGCGCTGGGTCTGGGCCTGGCGCTGCTTACCTTCATGCTGCTGCAGGCCGGCAGCCGGTTGGTCTCCTGGCGGCATTTCTTTCAGTTCAGCGAGATTGTGCTGCTGTTGCTCGGCGCCTCCATGTTGATCGCCGGGCTCGACCGTATCAGCGGCCAATTGATGGCGCTGGAGTTGCCCGAACAGGTCTACGGCTGGTTCGGCGATGCGCTCTGGGATACCTCGGCTGGATTGGATGACAGTGCTGGGCTGGGGTCGGTGCTGGCCAACTTCGCCGGTTACCGCGCCATGCCCTCCCTGGTCACGGTCGCCGCCCTGGCAGGCTACTGGCTGCTGGTCGCGTTCTGGCTGCGGCGCCGCGCGCCCGCCGTGTCGCCATGCGTCAGCTGAACGACTTGCTGGGCAGGCTGGGCGATGCGCTGCGCCGCCATGCGCGGCTGATTCGCGGCGTGCAATGGGCGGTCGTGGCCTTCTATGGCCTATTGCTGGTGCTGCCGGCGTTGCTGCCGTTGCCGTCCAGCCAGGCGCGCATACTGGATAACCTGACGCTGCTCGCCCAGTTCGTTTTCTGGGGCCTGTGGTGGCCGTTCGTGCTGTTGTCCATCGTGCTGTTCGGCAGGCTTTGGTGCGGCGTGCTCTGCCCCGAAGGCTCGCTCAGCGAATGGATCAGTTGGCATGGCCTGGGGCGCGGCACGCCGCGCTGGATTCGCTGGGGCGGTTGGCCGACCCTGGCGTTTATCCTCACCACGGTTTATGGCCAGTTGATCAGCGTGTACGACTACGCCCAGGCAGCCTTGCTGATTCTCGGCGGCTCGACCGTTGCGGCGATGTTGGTGGGTTATCTCTATGGCCGCGGCAAGCGCGTCTGGTGCCGCTACCTGTGCCCGGTCAGCGGCGTATTCGCCCTGCTCGCCCGTTTGGCGCCCATGCATTACCGGGTCGACGAACAGCGTTGGTTGGACAATCCGCCGCCACGCCAGCCGCCGCCGAACTGCGCACCGCTGCTGGATATCCGGCGCATGCGCGGCGCCGCCGACTGCCATGCCTGCGGGCGCTGTAGCGGACAACGCGGTGCGGTGCACCTGAGCGCGCGTTCGCCCAACGCCGAGGTGCTGATCGTCGGCCCGCAGCACGCCGGCCATTGGGACAGCCGCCTGTTGCTGTTCGGCGTGATCGGCCTGGCCATGGGCGCCTTTCAATGGACGCTCAGCCCCTGGTTCATCGACCTGAAACAAGCGGCGGCGACCTGGTTGGTCGAGCACGACAGTTACCGGCTGCTGCAAACCGATGCGCCTTGGTGGTTGTTGACCCATTACCCCCAGGCCAACGACCTGTTCAGCTGGCTCGATGGGTTGCTGATCCTGGGTTATCTGGCGGCCTGTTCGCTGCTGCTCGGCGGCGGTCTGTGGATCTTGTTGCGCGGCGCGGCCTTGCTGGTATCGCGCACCGGCAATGCCTTCGAACATCTGGCCTTGACCTTGATTCCGCTCGGCGCCAGTGGGCTGTTTCTCGGGCTCAGCGCCACCACCGTCAAGCTGTTGCGTTACGAGGGCCTGGCCCTGGCCTGGGTGCAGCCGGCGCGTGCCGCCCTGCTCGCCGCCGCCATTGCCTGGAGCCTGTGGCTGGGTTGGCAGGTGCTTGGCCGGCATGGCGCGCGTGGCTTGCAACGGCTTGCGGCGTTCGGTTGCCTGGCGCTGGGCTCGGCCGGGGTGGGTTATGGCTGGTGGTTGCAGTTCTGGGGGTGGAGTTGAGGCGGGCAGCCCTGCGGGCTGCATTCGCCGCGAGGTCGCGCCTCCTACGAGGCCAACCAGCGGCATAAGCGCATCTTGATTTTGATCAACGCCCGCCGCAGCACGCTCGCCATACTCTAGGAGCCTGTCCGAGAACGGCAATTGACGGCAAATTGTAGGTTGGTGCTGAGGAACGAAGCCCAACAAATCAGCATGTTGGGCTTCGCGGAGCTCAGCCTGCGCGGCCCGACCCAACCTACAAAATCCACATTTTCGGACAGGCTCCTAGAACCCTGCTGATGCCGAAGGGAGCATGCCCATGTCCGCGCCAACCCAACCGCTTGTCTACGCCTGCTCGGGCTGCTCGAACGTGGCGCAGTTGGCCAACACCCTGGCCGTGCGCCTGGACCGTGCCGGCCTGGCGGAAATGTCCTGTATCGCCGGGGTCGGCGGGCATGTCGCGGCGTTGGTGAACAAGGCCAAGTCCGGGCGCCCGATCCTCGCCATCGACGGCTGCCCGCTGCACTGCGTCAAAGCCTGCCTGGCGCAGCACGCTATCGAAGCCGACCGCCATATCACGCTCAACAGCTATGGCCTGCGCAAACGCTATCGGCAGGATTGCAGCGCGGAAGAAGCCGAGGCGCTGTTCGAGGACCTGCAAGCGATCATCGCCAGCGACCTCAGTCACCCGGCCAACGACGAAGCCAGGGTCCTGTCGGCGGCCTGGTAAAAATCACCCTCAATGGTCATTAGAACCATCATCAAGGTTGGGTATTTATAACCACCATGGATATAAACCCTTTTAAATCAGCAGCTTGAAAATGGCATAAGCCTTGCTGAACACAGAGTGCCCTCACTCTCGAGCAAGCCCTATGCCCTCCGCCCTGATCGACCTCAGCCTGGCCGACCTTGCCATTTCCCAGCAAGGCGCAGCCGATATATTGGCCAAGTACAACCTCGACTTCTCCTGCAACGGTCATCGTCGCCTGCGCGAGGAGGCGATGCGTCGTGGCCTCGACGCCGCGTCCATTGCGGCGCAGATCGAAGAGGCCGGCGCGCGGCCGGTGGACGAGCCCGATTGGCGCGCGCAAGCGCCGGACGAATTGGTCGAGCACATCCTCGGGCATTTGCATGGGCGCTACCTGAGCTTGCTGCCGCAACTGATCGAGCAGGCCTGCCGCATCGAACACAGCTATGCCGATTGGCCCGAATGCCCGCATGGCATGGCCCTGCTGCTGTGGAACCTGCAGCAGGACCTGGCCCAGCACCTGCTGCGGGAAAAACAGTTGCTACCGCTATTGCTCGGCGAGAACCGCGGCGCGATGCCGATCGCCGCGATGCGCCTCGAACACCAGAGCTATGTCGCGGCACTGCGGGACCTGGCGCGCTTGAGCAACGACTTCAACGCGCCGGCTCGGGCCTGCAATACCTGGATTTCGCTGTACCTGGGGCTCTGGGAACTGCGCCGCGAGCTGATGCAGCACATGCACCTGGAAAACAACTTGCTGTTCGCCGCGCCCGGGGCCGGTCGCCCGGTTCAGGCCGCGGCGAATTCCCTCGACTTCGACCTCGGAGGTCAACCATGAAAAAACTTATCCAACCGCTGCTCTGGTTTCTCGTCCTTACCTCGACGCTCGCCCTGGCCAGCGGTTTCGCCCTCAGCACCGTCAGCAGCCCTTCTCCCGACGCCGGGCCGCAGCAGACGCTTTAACCCATCCCTTCTTATTCAGGATGCCTTTTCATGGTGCTTCATCGCGTACATCACCAAATCCTTCGCAGCCATCACTTGTTCGAGCCGTTGAACGAGGAGCAGATGGACGAACTCATGAGCACTGCGCAGTTGCTCAGCATCGATAAGGGCGAGCCGCTGTTTCGCCAGGGCGAAGCGGCCAACGCGTTCTACTTCGTGATCGCCGGGGCGGTGAAAATCTATCGCCTGACACCGGATGGCCAGGAAAAGGTCTTCGAAGTCATCGGCAATCGGCAGACCTTCGCCGAAGCCATGATGCTGATGGACACGCCCAACTACGTAGCCTCGGCCGAGGCGCTGTGCCCGACCCAGCTCTACCGCATCGCCAACAGCACCTATATGCGCCTGCTGCAAAGCAATAGCCGGCTGACCTTCGCTTTGCTCGGCAAGCTGTGCGTGCGTCTGCATCAGCGGGTCAACGAGATCGAAACCCTGTCGCTGAAGAACGCCACCCACCGCGTGGTGCGCTACCTGATCACCCAGCTCGCGCGCTTGCCGGACGGTGGCAACAGTTTCGAACTGCCGATGGCCAAGCAGCTGATCGCCGGGCACCTGTCGATCCAGCCGGAGACATTCTCGCGAATCATCCGCCGGCTGATCGACGAGGAAATCATCACCCAGGACGGCCGGCTGATCGCCGTACTCGATCGTCCGCGCCTGGAACAGTTCGAATAAGCGCCCTGCCCTGCGCCTTCGCTGATGAACGACGAGCGACCTTCTTATGCCCCAGTGTTTGTATTGCCAACGCGACAATCCCACCCCGAACAAGCCGCCGCAACCAGCCGAATGCGGCCATTGCGGCATGCCGTTGCCAGCCCATGCCGAACAAGCCGGCGAACGCCGGCAACGGCGTTTCATGTGGTTCTGCATCGGCTTGACGGTGTTCTGCGCGGTGATGATCGTCTGGTTGCCGCGCAGTATTGCCTGAGGCCCCTGGCGTTTCTGCACCTATTTCTGTGCCTGCTTGTTGGGTTACGCGGCGGCTGGTTGCAGCGGTGTCTGGGTGATTTTTGGCACCGCGCCGCTAACCCAACCTACGGTCTGTGAGCCTGGTCGTAGGTTGGGTTAGCGGCGCTGCCCAGGGCGAACTAACACCACCGCTACCGAATGCCGCGTAACCCAACGAAGTCGCCATGGAACCGTTTCCCCGGATTTCATCCGGGCTACAAAAGCGCGCTACTAATCTGTCACACCTGGGTCTGTCACACCTGGGTCAACTGCCGGTACAGCTGCGGCAGACGCAGGGGCAGTTGTTGCGGTTGGCGGATCAGGGTGTAGCCGTTGGCGCCGAACATATAGGGCAGGTAGTCGCCGGCCTCGCGGTCGATGGTGATACAGAACGGCAACAGCCCCTGGCGCCGCGCTTCCAATACCGCTTCGCGAGTGTCTTCCACGCCGTAACGGCCTTCGTAAAGATCCAGGTCGTTGGGTTTGCCGTCAGTCACCAACAGCAGCAGTTTGCGCCTTTGCTTGCAGGCGCCGAGCAGCGCGCTGGCTTGGCGGATAGCCGCGCCCATACGCGTGTAGTAGCCGGGTTTGAGCGCCTGGATGCGCCCGCGGGTATTGTCGTCGTAGCGCTGTTCGAACGATTTGAGTTCCTGCATGCGCACCTGCTGGCGGCGCAGCGAGGAGAAACCGTAGAGAGCGAAGTTGTCGCCCAGAGTCGACAGCGTCTCGCCGAACAGCAACAGGCTGTCGGTGATCACTTCGATCACCCGGTGCTGGTCATCCAGGTGCGCGTCGGTGGACATCGACAGGTCGGCTAGCAGCAGACAGGCCAGATCGCGGCGGTTCGCCCGTTGTTCCATAAACAGGCCGCGCTCGTCACATTGACCGTGCTGGCGCTCGACGTGGAAATCCAGCCAGGCCTGCATATCCAGTTCCGAACCCTGGGTTTGCTGGCGCAGCCATTGACGGTCGTTGCGCAAGTGTTCGAATTGCCGGCGCAGACGCTTGGCCAAAGGCGCCAAACGCAAGGGCAAAGACTGCGCCTCGCTGCCGCGCGGCACCATCATTTGCAGGTTGACGAAATCCTCGCGCAGGCTCTGCTGGCGATAGTCCCACTCCGGCAGCTTGATGCCCTCGCCCAGGGGCATGTCGTCGACATCCGCCGGCGGCAAGTCGAGGTGCAGCTTGAGCCCGCCGCCCTTGCGCAGGCGTTGCTTGGACAGGGCCAACTCGTCGAGATCCTCGGCGACCCGCGCGGCATCCAGGTCTTCGCTGTCGTCCGTACAGCGATCCAGCTCGACATGCTCGGACCAACTGAACAGGTTCTCCAGGCGGAAGATCAGCAGCCCGCTCTTGCTGGTGCTTTCCTCGACCCGCTTGGCACGCTTTGGCCCGCCTTTGCTCTCCCCCGGCGGGGTCAGCAGGTTGCCCTCGCTTTCCTCGCCCAGCTCGCAGGCCTGGGGTTCGCCGCGGTTTTCCGCCGGGTACAACCACAGCGGCAGCGGCCAGGGCGCGCGTTCGCTGCGCGGGAAATGCTCGACGCTGCCCGGCTCGCGCAGCGCCTGGCGGAGCGCCACCTCCAGCTCGGCCTCGCCTTTGCCGAGCTGACCGGGGTCCGGACGCAATTGCAGGTGGGCTTCGACCAGGCGCCGATAACGCGGACGCAGGGCCGGGTAGCTTGCCAATAATTGTTCGGTCCAGCGCTGGTTGTCCCGCGCCCAGTGGCGCATCTGCCCCGCTTGCGCGGCGAGCAATGCCAGCCAGCGATAGAGTTCGCGGTTCATCGCCGCCTCGGGATAGACCGCGAGGCTGGACGGCAGGCGCAGGTTATTGGCGTCGCACCAGGCCACCGGCAGCTGTTTGCAGGTGCCGGCGACTTGTTGCAGCAGGTTGCGCCGCAGCATCAGTTCGCGGGCACTTGCCGCTTCCAGGCCGACGCCCGTGGCCCCGCCCAAGGCGCGAAACAGCAGGGTCAGGGGCCGGCGCATGCTGTCCAGCTCGACCCGCGCCTCGGGGAAATCCGGGCTGGCGTGGCGAGTGATAAAGCGGTGCCAGATACTGCCGACCCACTCTTCCAATTCGACGCTAAAGGCCATCTGCTTCACCTCTTTTATGCGTATATCCCAATGGGGTGTTGAGGCCTGCTTCGTAGGGTGCGTGGGGCCGCCCAGGCCATGCGCACCAGCGCTGGTTGCATCACCCTTGGTGCGCATGGCACACCCTACGCATTGCGACCACTCTTCCCCACCAATGCAAAAACGGCCCGCTGTACCAGCCGGGCCGAGAGTTAACTAACACCCACCACTCAGGCCGTAACGGCCAGGGCGGCTTCGTCGCGGGCGGTGGCCCGGCCACGCTGCTTGAAGCTGTACAGGTAGCAGACCAAGCCGATCAGGAAGAACACCCCGGCCACCAGGCGCAGCCAGAAGAACACGGCCAACTGGTCCACGGTGTTCATAAACGACAGCGCCGCGCCATCCGCCGGCAACCGTTGCAGCTGTACCTGCACCAAACCCGCGGCGGTGAGGAACAGGGTGATCGCGACCATCGACAGGGTCATCAGCCAGAAGCCCCAGATTTCGATGGTCTGCGCCCGCTGGTCCGGCGCCTCGCCGAAGCCCCGCAAGCGCGGCATGGCGTAGCTGATCATGGTCATCACGATCATCGCGTAGGCGCCGTAAAACGCCAGGTGACCATGGGCCGCGGTGAGCTGCGAGCCGTGGGTGTAGAAATTCACCGGCGCCAGGGTATGCAGGAAGCCCCATACCCCCGCACCGAAGAACGCGGTCACGGTCGTGCCCTTGGCCCACAGGGTGGCGGCGCGGTTGGCGTGCTGCCGACGCCGTTTGCCGACCATGGTGAAGGCGAACAGCACCATGGCGAAGAACGGGATCGGTTCCATGGCGGAGAAGATCGAGCCGACCCACAACCAGACCTCCGGCGCGCCTATCCAGAAGAAATGGTGGCCGGTGCCGAGGATGCCGGTGATAAGGGCCATGGCGATGATCACATAGAGCCACTTCTCGACCACTTCGCGGTCCACCCCGGTGACCTTGATCAGCACGAAGGCGAGCATCGCGCCCATGATCAATTCCCACACGCCTTCCACCCACAGGTGCACCACGAACCACCAGTAATACTTGTCGCGCGCGAGGTTTTCCGGGTTGTAGAAGGAGAACAGGAAGAACACCGCGAGACCGATCAGGCCGGTCATCATGACCATGCTGACCGTGGTTTTACGGCCTTTGAGCAGGGTCATGCCGATGTTGTAGAGGAAGCCCAGGGCGACCACCACGATGCCCATCTTGGTGATGGTCGGCTGTTCGAGGAATTCCCTGCCCATGGTCGGCAGCAAATCGTTACCGGTCACCGCGGCCAGGCCCGCATAAGGCACGAACAGATAACCGAGAATCGTCAGCACACCGGCGGCGGCGAACACCCAGAACAGCAGGATCGCCAGTTTCGGGCTGTGCAGTTCGCGGTCCGCTTCCTCGGGAACCAAGTAGTAGGCCGCGCCCATAAAGCCGAACAGCAGCCAGACGATCAGCAGGTTGGTATGCACCATGCGCGCCACGTTGAAGGGGATCAGCGGGAACAGGAAATCGCCGACCACGTATTGCAGGCCCATGATCAAGCCGAACAGGATCTGCCCGAGGA
This sequence comes from uncultured Pseudomonas sp., assembly GCF_946885885.1. The sequence goes on along the minus strand of NZ_CAMPHN010000001.1, from coordinate 29,212 downwards.
ACAGCATCAGGGCGAACACGAAATACGGCTTGGCCACGGCTTGCGATTGAAACTTGAGATGCGGGTTCATGATGGTCATCTCTCAGCCCTCCTTGTTTGGCGGCCAGTCATTGGTGTCGATCTTCGAAGTCCACTTGAGGAACTCCGCCATATCGTCCACTTCCTGCTCGCTGAGGTTGAATTGCGGCATCGCCCGGCGCCCCGGGATACCCAGGGGCTGCGCCTTCATCCAGGCTTGCAGGAACGGCTTGAAGGCCGCTTCCTCGCCACGCCGGGTGAACACATTGCCCAGCTCGGGTGCGAAGTAGGCACCCTCGCCCAGCAGGCTGTGGCAGCCGATGCAGTTGTTGTTTTCCCAGACCGCTTTACCGCGCACCACCGACTCGCTCATCTGCGACTCGTTGCTGCGTTCTGGAAAGGTCTGCTCGGTGTGATAGGTCAGGGCCAGGAATACCAGGAAGAAGAACAGGCTCCCCCCAAAGTAGATATTCCTGGCCATGCTCTTGGTGAAGGTCTCTGACATGGTCGCTTCCTCTTTGCTTGGCGAGTCCATTCTAGGAAGCGACCTATCGAAACCCGCTTGATGGCAATCAAGAAAGCCTGATCGAATCGGTCGGGTATAGCGCAAGCGATTGTTCGTAGGGCGGACATGCCGAAGGCTTGTCCGCCATTTGCAGATTCGGGGTGATGGGTAGGTTGGCGCTGAGCGCAGCTTGTAGCCTGGGTTGAGCACAGCGATACCCAGGGCACCCTTTCCCGGGTGTCGCTGTGCTCGACCCGGGCTACGGACTGGATTTACCGCGCCCTGGCGGGTTTCACCCGCCCTACCGGTAATTTGTAGCCCGGATGAAATCCGGGACAGGCGGTGCACGCACCATCGCTCCCGGATTGCGCTTGGGCTACGAAGAGAACTGCATACTCAGCAACACACCCAACGCCATCGCCAGCGGCCAGGCGAGCAGCAGGCCGCGCCATAAGCGTGGGGCGTGGCGTAGTTCCATAAAGCCGTCGGTGATCAGCCAGGCCTTGCCCAGTGCTGCGAGCAGTACACAGGCGGCCAGAAGCAGGGTCGCCCTGCTATTGCCCAGCTGCACGCTGGCCACGGACAACACGGCCAGGCCCAGCCAGCAGTAGATCAGCTTGCGCGAAGCGGACATGGCGGCCTCCCCGGTCAATTCAATACATACACCAGCGGAAACAGCAGCACCCATACCAGGTCGACCATGTGCCAATAGAGCACGCCGGATTCCAGCACGCTGCAATTGCCCGGCCCATAGGCACGGCGTCGGCAGCGTTCGGCCAGCCAGGCGAGTATCAGCATGCCGAGCAGCACATGGAGGAAGTGAAAGCCGGTGAGAATCCAGTACAGGGTGAAGAAGGTATTGTGCTCCATACCCAGCCCCAGACCGGACAGATGGGCGTATTCGCTGAGTTTCAAGCCGACATAGATACAAGCCGACAACAGCGCCGCCAATAGAAGCCAAGCGGCGCGTCGGCGCCTGGCCTGGCGTACCTGTTCCTGGGCCAGGGCGGCGAACAGCCCGGAGGTGAGCAGGCTCAGAGTCAGCGCCAAGCCGGTGGAGCTGTCGAGCAACTCGCGGCTGTGGTGAAACAGCTGCGGTTGCAGGGCCTGGGTCACGGCGAACACCAGAATCAGCAGGCCGAATACCGTCAGCTCAGCGAGGATAAAAAACCACATCGCCAGGTCGCCCGGCAGATGCCGTGCCGGGCTGGCGGCAGGACGCAGGGTCAGTTCAAGCGAAGTGGACATCGACCACGTCCATCAGCGCCGCAACCGTCTGCGGGTCGTCCGACAGCGGCTCGGCCAGGCAGGCCAGGCAAGCTTCGCGCGGGCTCATGCCGGCGCCGATCATCCGCGCGGCGAAGATCAGCAGACGGGTCGAAGCCACCTCCTCCAGGTCGTGTTGCTCCAAACGGCGCAACGCCTGCCCCAACTTGACCACCTGGGCCGCCAGGGCGATATCGACCTGCGCCTCGTTGGCCACTATGCGTTCCTCCTCGGCCACCGGCGGGTAATCAAAACGCAGGACGACGAAACGCTGGCGGGTGCTCGGTTTCATGCCCTTGAGCAGGTTCTGATAGCCGGGGTTGTAGGACACCACCAGCATGAAGCCCGGCGGCGCGCGCAGCACTTCGCCGGTACGCTCCAGGTACAGCTCGCGGCGGTCGTCGGCCAGCGGGTGCAGCACCACGGCGGTGTCCTGACGGGCCTCGACCACCTCGTCCAGGTAGCAGATGCCGCCCTCGCGAACCGCGCGGGTCAGCGGGCCGTCCTGCCACCAGGTGCCATCGCTGCCGATCAGATGCCGGCCGACCAGATCGGCGGCGGACAGGTCGTCATGGCAGGCTACGGTGTACAGCGGCAGGTTCAGGCGGTGCGCCATGTACTGGACGAAACGGGTCTTGCCGCAGCCGGTCGGACCTTTGATCAGTACCGGCATGCCATGCTGCCAGGCCTTCTCGAACAGCACTTCTTCGTTGCCCAACGATTGATAGAAAGGCGTGGCGCACAGGCCTGCGTCGATTGGTTTGATGGGCGCATTCACAACGGATACCTCGGCGGGCGATTGAGCATGCCTGCACGCTACCCGTGGCGAGAGAACGCGCTCAAGCGATCCGTCGGCCGCACTTGATTACGGTCAAGCCCATCGACGATGGGCCGCTAACGGCATCCGCTGTCTGAGACGATAAGCCGCATTGAACCGTGGCGATGCCGGGGCGCACATTGATGGACGCATCAGTTGATTGAGATCAAGCAATAAAACTCGGCCCATGACTATGCTGAGCCGGTTTCAACGGAGCGTCGCCGTGACGCCTCGATACACAGGGTTCGGTACAACGCTTACCAAGCCATAACGACGTAGGTTGCATAGCGCCCGCGTCATCCGCCTTGAGGAAATACCATGAAGAAGTTTCTGTCTCCGCTGTTGGCTCTGGGTGCCGTCCTGGGCATGCAATCCGCCCTGGCCGCCGATCCCGCGGCCGCTGAAGCGCTGTTCAAAAGCAAGCCTTGCGCCGCCTGCCACAATGTCGACGTGAAGATGGTCGGCCCGGCGCTGAAGGAAGTAGCCGCCAAGTACGCCGGCACCGAAGGCGCCGTCGAGTTGCTGACCGGGCACATCAAGAATGGTACCCAGGGCAACTGGGGGCCGATGCCGATGCCGGCCAACCCGGTTACCGACGAAGAAGCCAAGATCCTCGCCGAATGGGTATTGAGCCTCAAGTAAGTCCCTCGGGGACGTCGCACCGACGCTTTTCGCGATCGGCTGTGGCGTCCCGCCCCATCTCTCTTGTCAGCCCCTATTCATCCGCCCAATGCAGTGAAGGGCTCCGGCCTGAGTTCAATTAGACCTCGCTGTCATACAATGCCGCTTCTTATCAGTTCTATTGAAGTGAAGCGCCCGCAATGGACATCGATCTCGCCCGAACCTTTCTCGATATCACCCGCAGCGGCAGCTTTATCGCCACCGCCGAACGCCTGCATATCACTCAGACAGCGGTGACGGCGCGTATTCATAACCTGGAGAACCAGCTCGGCTGCCGGCTGTTCGTGCGCAACCGCGCCGGCGCACGGCTGACCGCCGACGGCGAGCGTTTCGTCGCCTATGCGACGCAACTGGTGCAAACCTGGGAAGCCGCGCGGCGGGATTTGCCGCTGCCCCGCGGCTATGGCGAGCTGTTGACCCTGGGCGCGGAAACCAGCTTGTGCAACCCGCTGATGCTGGCCTGGCTGCAGCGCTTGCGGCAGGCCCTGCCGAGCCATGCGCTGCGCAGCGAGGTGGCCAGCGGCAGCCTGCTGCAACAGCAACTCGACCTCGGTGTGCTCGACGCCGCGCTGGTGCACCAGCCCGAATACTGGCCGAGCCTGCAGGTCGAGCAATTGCTCGAGGAAAAGCTGATCCAGGTGGTGCAGACCCACAACCCCGAACCCTATATGTATATCGACTGGGGCCCGGCGTTTCGCCAACTGCACGACAACGCATTGCCTGAATACACCCGCAGCGCCCTCTCCTTCAGCCTCGGCCCATTCGCCTTGCAATACCTGCTGCAATGCGGCGGGCGCGGTTACTTCCGCACCCGCGTGGTACAGCGCTACCTCGACGAAGGCATTCTCAAACGGGTGGAACAAGCCCCGGAATTCACCTATCCGGTGTACCTGGTCTACCGCCGCACCGCCGATAGTCCTGCCCTGCGCAATGCCCTGGAGCTATTGCGCGAAGTGGTGCGCGACGACTTCGATTGGTCGCGCTGGTATCCCGATACTTAAGGGCTGTTGTCGTAAAAAGCACGGCTCGCAGTTCGCAAATTCAATCCGGCAGGTGCTTGAGCCAGTTACGGTACAGCGCGGCGATCAGGTCGGTCTGGGTGACCATGCCCACCAGGCGCTGCTGTTCGTCGACCACCGGCAGGCAATGCAGGCCGCGGTCGGAGAGCAGGAACACCAGGTCGACCATATGCGCGTCCTGCTGCACCGCGATCACCGGCGCACTCATGATCGCGCGCAACTTGGTGCCACGCAGGAACTTCAACCGCCCCAGATTGATCCGCGTCTGGCTGGGCTGGAAGTGCTTGAGCAGATCGACCAGGGTGACGATGCCGATCAGCTTGCGACTACCCTGCTCCAGCACCGGTAACGCGCGCAGGCGGTGTTCCTGCAGAGTTTGCCAGGCCTGCTCGATAAAGCTGTCCGGCGTGGCCCAATAGAGATCGCGGGACATGATATCCGCCGCCGTGATCTCGCCCATGCTGCGGCGCAGCGCATGTTTCTCGGTCTGCTTGATCAGCCGTTCCAGATCGTCGCGGGTCACGTCGACGTACTCGCCGAACTCGCGCAAGGCCTGATCGATATCCTCGCCAGTGAAGCTCATGCGCTCGCTCGGCAGCGGATCGCGGGTGTGATGGCCGTTGTCCTTGGCCAGCCGCGACTTCGGGTAGGCGTGCCCGGTCAGGTTGTTGTAGAGCAAGGCGACCGCCACCAGCAGCAGCGAGTTCATCGCCACCGGTTGCAGCAAGGCGTAACCGAGCGCATCGACATCCACCCCGCCGCTGGCGATCACCACGGCCACCGCGCAGCCTGGCGGATGCAGGCAGCGCAACGCGAACATGCAAAGCAGCCCGAGGGCGGCGGCCAGCATGCTCGCCAGCTGCGTATCCAGCCCACTCAGGCCCAGGCCGATGCCTATGCAGGTGGCGAGCAGATTGCCGACCAGGATCGACCAGGGTTGCGCGAAAGGGCTCGACGAGGCGGCGAACAGCAACACCGCCGAAGCCCCGGCCGGCGCGGCGAGGCTCAGGGTCAGCGGCACGCCGAACAGCCAGACGCCGAGCGAGACGCTGAGGCTCATGACGATAGCGACTGCGACCGCCGCACGCAGCCACTCCTGCGGTTGGGCATTGAACTGGGCGGGAGCCAGGGTTCTGATCCAGTCGAAAAACTGCTCTTGCATGGTTCCTGCTTGGGATTGGCATGTTTGCAGGCAATGGCTCACACCCAGCCGGCGGGCGTCCCCAGGCGAAGTGAGAGCAACTTGGTTAAGACGGCGGCAGCGCTCAGGGCGAGCGCGACGGCGAGGTGGCAGTAATCGGGATGGGCTTCATAGTGCTTGCGCGATCGAGCGCGAGCGCCAACGGAGAGGCGCACCCTGCTCGCACGCCGCTCCTTTCGGTTCGGTTCAGGTAGGCGCGGCAGTGGATGCCGCGCATAGACGTGAGTGCCTGCGCAGTGTGCCGAAGAGGTTAAGTTATCTCTAATGAATAACATTGCTCCTATAGAGCAATGTTATTGCTTTAAGTGGCGGCGAGCGCCCACTTCAACTCAGGGTATAGCCGTGGTCCACCACCCAATCCTGACCATAGACGCCGCGGGCGCCCTGGGACAGTTGGAACAGGATGACATTGGCCACCGCCGCGGCTTCGAGAAAGTGACCGGGCAATAGACGCTTGGCGACCGTATCGGCGACGTCGCCCAACTGCTCGTCGGTCAATCCCAGGGTGCCCCAGATCGCCGTCGCGGTTGGGCCTGGCGAGACCAGGTTGATGCGCAGGTCCAGTGGCGCCAACTCCACGGCGATGGTTTTCACCTGGGCGGTCAGGGCCGCCTTGCTGGCGATATAGGCGGCCAGGCCGGGAAAGGTCGAATGGGTCAGGAAGGTGCTGACGAACACCACCGAGGCCGGCCTGGCCAGGGTGTCGCGCAGCGCCGCCAGGGTGTTCAAGGCGCCCGCGCCGTTGACCGCCCATTGCCGGTCGAAGGCGGCGAGATCGAGGCAGTCGGCCAACTCGGCGATGCCGGCGTTGGGCACCAGGTAATCCACCGGGCCGAGACGGGCAGCCTGGAGGGCCAGATTTTCCAGATCTTCCTGGCAGGTCACGTCGCCGGCTTCCCAGTGCAAACGCTCGCCGTAGGTTTCCATCAGCGCGGGCAAACCGCCGAGTGTGCGGGACATCGCCAACACCTTCGCACCGCGTTGCAGCAAGGCTGCGCACAGCGCCAAGCCGATGCCCGAGCTGGCGCCGGTGACCACGGCCAGACGGTCCTGGAATTCGCTTTTCATCATTGCTCTCCGATGCCCGGCAACGCCGGGCGGCAGGGTCACCCAGAGAGAAAAATGATGGGCGACCGATTTCCGATCCAGAGCAGCGGCGCTGCTCCCGATAAGGTCTTTTTACCGCGAGGGAGAGGGTTGGCGACTTGATCGCAATCAGCTTTGTCGCGCGGGTATGGCGCGTGGCTTCTAAGAGAGCGGTAGCCGCTAGGTAATTCCCAGATTTCATCCAAAGAGCCGCTTTGGTAGGAATGGCCGCGGTAAGATCCGGGGCGGTGCTCGCGCCGCCCAGTAGCCCGGATGCAATCCGGGAGCGGTCTTGTAGACGCCAAAGCTCCCCGGATTTCATCCGGGCTACAAAACGCGTAGCCTTGCTGCGCCTAGGGGTGCTCGTCTGGCGCGGCCTGATCTTGGGCGTTTAGCGACTTACGAAAACCACCAATCGCCCCGCCCAGATCGGAACCTAGGCCACGCAGGCGTTTGCTGCCGAATAGCATGACCACGATCAGCAGCACGATAAGCAGTTGCCAGATGCCGATACCCATGGGGACTCCTTGTATTGCCAGTGAAATTAACGACCAAAACAGCCAACGGTCGTGGCGCTCAATGGGCCTGGCCATGCTGCACGGCCGCGGCCTGCTGCAGAACCCTTTGGTCGATCTCGGCGAACTTCAGCACCCGGGCGTGGTGAATGGCGGCAAGTTTGCGCGCAGCCTGTTCATCGGCGAACGAGGCCAGCACTGCACCCATGGCGCCACTGAGCCCGCTGTCGGCCAGATCGACCACATAGAACGCCTCGGTGGCGTCGATCAGATGGCTGTCGTTGGGCTTGGCCCAGTCGCTACGGCCCATGTCGTGGACATAGAGCCTGGCATCGCCGATACGGTTCTCCGGCTGCAACCACCAGCCGAGCATCTCGGCGGCGGAGCAGAATTTCTTGGTCTGGCTCTTGCTCACCGCCTGGCCTTTGGGGCCGGGAAAGTCGGTGATGATCATGCCGCACACATGACACTCGTCGCTGTCGTGAAAGGCCACCGGAGCGAGGTTTTGCTGCACGGTTTCTGGCTCGTTGCAGGCCAGCAGTACCAGGCCGATCACTAGGGTCAACAGGGTTTTAAACAGGGGTTTCATGGTTACTCCTCAATCCTTAAAAAAGTGGCTGTGTAGGTCACACGAGGCTGCGGCCCGGTTAACCGCGTGGCACCCCGTTGGGCTTCGCAGAGCTCAGCCCAACCTACAACTCGTAGGGTGCACCGTGCGGTAGGTTGGGTTGAGGAGCGCAGCGACGAAGCCCAACGGCGGTGGCCCGATTAACCGCATGGCACCCTGCTGGGCTTCGCAAAGCGAAGGCTACGCGTCCCGACCTGACACAGCGCAAGGCGTCGCGGCTAAAGCCCCTCCCACGAGGTTTTCGGCGCAATACGCCCCCTCGGGCTGTTCCCACATCACGTCGGCCGGCGCAGAAATACCCAATAGGCCAATAGCAGCGGCGCGCCGACCCATAGCAGCAGGCACAGCCACAGCAAACCGCCATCAACCGGCAGGTCGCCACCCAGGGCCATAACGCCGACGGCGCTGCCGCCGCCCTCGAAGCCGGACAGGTTGATCAAGCGGTAGACATCCGCCGGGTTGAGCAACAGCAGCCAGGGCAACAGCTCCGGGTTGAACGTGCCTTCGCTCAGCACCAACAGCGCCAGCAATGCCAGATCGAACACCAGCACGAAGAGAAACCACACGCCCAGGGCCAGCCCAGCGGCGCTGGATTTCTCACTGACCTTGCTGCTCAGCACATAGGCCATGGCCAGGAACACCCAGCCGAGCAAGGTCGAGGACAACATAAAGCGGCCGAAGGCCCAGGCCAGCAGGCCCAATTCGACATCCTCGACCAGCACGGCGATGGCCAATGCCGCGCAGCCGAAGCCGATCAGGGTGGCCAGGGCCAAAATCAAACCGTGGCCGACGAACTTGCCCAACAGCAATTGACCGCGGCCCAGCGGGTAGGTCAGCAACAGCATCAGGGTGCCACCCTCGTCCTCGCCGACGATGGCGTCGTAGGCCAACAGCAGCGCGATCAGCGGCACCAGAAAGGTCGCCAGACTGGCCAGGCTGGCGATGGTCGCCGGGATCGAGGTGAAGCCCAGCTGCCCGGACGCCGCCGCGCCGAGCCAGGCGATGCCCACCGCCAGTACGGCGAACAGCAGGCTGATGGCAAGCAACCAGCGGTTGCGTAGTCCGTCGCTGAGTTCCTTGCGGGCGATATTCCACACCGTGTTCATCGTGCGCCCTCCTCTGTCTGCTTGGCCTGGGCGTGATCCATGTAGTGGCGGTAAAGGTCTTCCAGCGACGGCTGATGGATATCGATGTCCTGGGCGCCGCCGTCGCCGAGCAATTCGCGCAAAAGGTCGAGTTTGTGGCCGTTGATCGCCACCACTTCGATAGCGTCGGCGCCCAACGTGCGGGCCTGATGTCCGTCGGCGTGCCAGCGTCGCAGCAGTTTTGCGCTGTGCTGCAAGCCGCTGGCGCGGATCAGTGCGGGCAAGCCGGCATCCGCGCGCAGGCTGGCCAGGCTGCCGATCGCCTGCAGACGACCATGGGCGAGAATCGCCGCGCGGTTGATATGCGCCTCGACCCCCGGCAACACATGGGAGCAGAGGATGATGCTGGTGCCCTGCTGGCGCAGACGGTCGACCAACTGGTAGAGATCCTGGGTGGCGATGGGGTCGAGGCCGACCGTGGGTTCGTCGAGCAATAGCAGGCGTGGCGCACCGAGCAGCGCCTGGGCCAGGCCGAGACGCTGACGCATGCCCTTGGAGTAGGTCTTGACCCGCCGATCCATGGCCGCGGCCAGGCCGACCTGTTCCAGCAACTCGTCCACCTGGCTTAGCGGCGCGCCCTTGAGCCGGGCGAAATGGCGCAGGGTCTCGCGGCCACTGAGCTGGGCGTAGAAGGTCACATTCTCCGGCAGGTAGCCCAGTTGTTGGCGCACATGGGGGTCGTTGGGCGTGCGCCCGAGCACCTGCACCCGGCCGCTGCTTGGCTGCAACAGGCCGAGAATCAGCTTCATGGTGGTGGTCTTGCCGGCGCCGTTGTGGCCGAACAGACCCAGCACGTCACCCTCGCCCAGGCTCAGGTGCAAATCGTGCAGCACGGTCAGCATGCCGTAGTGCTGGCTGACGCCTTCTATCTCGACGGCATTCATGGCGTTGGCTCCTGGCGGTTTTGCAGCAGATCGGCGGTGGGCAATCGCATCAGCGGATGGCTGTCCTGCACACCCGGCGATTTCATCACCGGAAAGGCGCGCTGTACCCAGCGCAGCAGTTCGATGCTCGGGCTGTTCATCAGCAGGCGCACCTGCGGGTACAGCCACAGCAGGCGGTCGACGTTGTCGTTGGGCTCGTAGGCGACATCGCCGAGGCCGTCGTCGTTGCGGTCCCAGCCGAGGTAATCGCTCCAATAGTTGCCGCGGCCCTCCATCGACCATTCCTGGGTACGCACCGCGACGTATTTAACCTGTTGCCGGTTGTCGACGAAGGCGTTGCCGGCGATGCGGTTGTCCTCGGAGCCGGCGGTCAGGTGAATGCCCAGGGCGCTGCGTTCGAAGTGGTTGTGCTCGATGCTGTTGAACAGCGAGTTGTAGATAAACAGTGCTTTGCCTTCGGCGCCGGCGATCATGCTGTCGCCGGTCGAGCCGCTGCGCACATCGCTGACCCGGTTGTCGCGGATGGTCGAATAGGTGATGTAGTTCATCAGGATGCCGTAGTTCTCGTCCTGCTCGGAGCGATTGCCGATTACCGTCAATTTGCGGCTCTGCATCAGCGCATAGCCGGTGCGGGTGCGCCGGGTGATGTTGCCGAGCACCTGATTGTCGTTAGAGAACATGTAATGCACGCCGTAGCGCAAATCTTCCAGGGTGTTGCCTTCGAGCAGGTTGCCGTTTGAGGTGTCGATATAGATGCCGTCGCGGGTATCGCGCACCCGATTGCCGACCACCTTGGCGCCGCGCACCCCGTACAGGTGAATGCCGTTACCGCGATCCTGCGAGCGGATGCTGGCGTCGCCGCGGATGCTGTTGTCGAACAGGCTGACGTCGGCCGCACCGTCGACCCAGATGCCGAAGCCAGGGCCCTGCATGCGATTGTTCTTGATCACCGCGCCGCTGGCCTTGGGCTGGATAAATATGGCGGCGTTCATCGCGGTCATGTCGCGGCCCCAGTCGAGCAGCGTGCAGCCTTCGACTGTCACTTCAGGTGCGCTGATGGTCAGGCCGTTGCCCTGCCCCAAGCCCTGCAACACGGCGCCGGACTGGCAAAGGATATGCATCGGCTGATCGATACTGAACGAGCCCTGATACTCGCCGGCGGGCAGCCGCCAGCGATTGTCGCCCTCCGCCTCTAGCGGTAGAGCGGTGATGGGTTGCGGCGCCGCCTGGGTAGCGCCGCAGAAAATAAGCAGCGACAGCGCAGCGGCGTGAAGCGAAGCGATTGCCTGAGGTCTGAGCACTGCGGTTACCTTGTTTCTCGAGCCGTAAGGGCTCGCGAAATAACTGGGATCCGTAGGGCGGACATGCCGAAGGCTTGTCCGCCATCTGGGCGCTGGCGGTGGACAAGGCTTCGCCATGTCCACCCTACAGTGCCCCTACGCCGGCTTAACCATCATGCGGCCGACCATTTCCATATGCAGGGCGTGGCAGAACCAGCTGCAGTAGTACCAGTGCAGGCCCGGCTTGTCGGCGATAAAGGTGATGGACGCGGTTTGCTGCGGACTGATCTCCATGCTCGCGCCGTGGTTGACCATGACGAAACCGTGGGACACGTCCTCGATCTGGTCGATGTTGGTGATGGTCACGGTGACTTCATCGCCCTGGTTGACGTTGAACTCGGTGAGGCCGTAGGACGGCGCCATCGAGGTCATGTACACGCGGACTTTGTTGCCGTCGCGGATGACCTTGTTGTCGGTCTCCAGGTTGATGCCGTCCTTCTTCGCCCGCTCGACCGTGGGGGCGAAGAACGGGTCGTTACGGTCCCAGATTTTGCGGGTCTTGATCTGGTCACGGCGCGCCATGGTGCAGTCGTGCGGTTCGGCGAAAGTCGGGCCGTCGTGCACCAGCTTCATTTCGTCGCCGGAGATGTCGATCAACTGATCGTTTTCCGGGTGCAGCGGGCCGGTCGGCAGGAAACGGTCCTTGGAGAATTTGCTCAGGGCGATCAGCCACTTACCGTCGGCTTCGCTGGTTTCGCACAGCGAGGCGTGGATGTGCCCCGGGTTGTAGTGCACGTCGAGCTTCTGCTTGATGTAGTTGACCTTCTCGCCCTGGTAGGCGCGCACGGCCTCGGCCATGTTCCATTTGACCACTTGGCTGTCGATAAACAGCGTGGTGTAGGCGTTGCCGCGACCGTCGAAGGTGGTGTGCAGCGGGCCCAGACCCAGCTCGGGCTCAGCGGCGATGGCATCGCGCGGGTCCTTGAGCTTGTCGTCGAACAGGTCGTCGAGCCTGGCGATTTCGATCATCGACACGGTTGGCGACAGCTTGCCGTTGGCGATGAAGTACTTGCCGTCGGACGAGGTGTTGCAGCCGTGGGGGTTCTTCGGCACTGGGATGTAACGGGTCAGCTGCGAGCCTTCGCGACCGTCGACCACCGGGGTCTTGGAGTCGCCGAGGGTGGTGAACTTGCCGGCTTTGATTGCCGCTTCGATGCGCTGGATGTTGAACACCACCACCCAATCGCGCTCGTTGCGCATCATGCCGCCGAGGTCGTAGGCCTTCTCCGAGTTGTAGCAGGTGGCGGCGGCGTATTTGCCGGTGTAGTCGGCGTCGGTGTTGTCCAGGTTACCGTCGACGATGACCTGGAAGGCCATTTCCATGGTCTCGGCGTCGATGGCGTTGAACATGGTGTAGCTGTTCTTGTCCTGCAGATCGAAGGTGCTGCCATCGTTAGGATGGGGGATGACGAACTCGGCGTTGGCGAACACGTACTTGGTGTACGGCACCTTCTGCAGACGCAGGCCGTGGATGGCCTGGACGTTGGGCACGGTGATCATCTTGTCGCACTTCATGATATCCAGACGGATACGCGCGACCCGGCTGTTGGCCTTGTCGTTGATGAACAGGTACTTGCCGTCGTATTTGCCGTCGGTCATGGAGATGTGCGGGTGATGGCAGTCGCCGTTCTGGAACTTGGCGCTGTCACCCATGATGTGCTTGCTTTCATTGGTCAGACCCCAGCCGGTGGCCGAATCGACGTTGAACACCGGGATACGCATCAATTCGCGCATCGAAGGCACGCCCACCACCCGCACTTCGCCCTGGTGGCCACCGCTCCAGAAACCGTAGTAATCGTCCAGCTCGCCGGGGCCGACATGAGTCTTCGCCTTCGACTCGCTGACCGCAGCGGCCCAGGATTCGCGGGTCATCACGGTACCGCCCAGCGCCGTCGCGGCCACTGCCGCACCGGTGATGGCCGAGGCACCGAGGAAGCCACGGCGGCTCAACCCGGGTTTTTCCAGCTGCTCGTCTGGGTTTTTTGGGGCGTTCTTAGATTCTTTATCGCTCATGGGTTCTGCTCCTTGACTGGATAAAACTGACGGTCGAGCAGGCCGTACCCTGGCTGCCGAAAAGCGCGCTCAGGGGACGACCACTTGTACTACCGGGATCAAATCGGGGGCTTTCGAATCGGGCCGCAACGGCGCCGGCTTGCTGCGCTTCTTTTTCTTCAGAAGCAGCGGCGGGCACTTGTCGTGGTTGTGGTAGGTCATCTGGCAATCGAGGCAGTAGTGGCACTCGTTGGCATTGATATGGCCGTCCGGGTGGATCGCCTGGATCTCGCATTCCTTGGCGCACAGCTGGCAGGGGTTGCCGCATTCCTTACGGCGCTTGAGCCAGTCGAACAGGCGGAATTTGCTCGGAATCGCCAGCGCCGCGCCCAGCGGGCAGACGTAACGGCAGTAGACCTTGCGGGTGAAGATATTGATCACCAGGAGGATCACCGCGTAGAGCACGAACCACCATTGGCGGTCGAACTTCAGGGTGATGGCGGTCTTGAACGGCTCCACCTCGGCGAAGCGCTCGGCGCTGGACAGCGACTCCAGGGACAGGCCGAACAGCAGCAAGAGGATGATGTACTTGATCGCCCACAGCCGCTCATGCAGCGCGAAGGGCAGCTCGAACTGGCGGACCTTGAGTTTGCGCGCGGCCTCGTTGATCAGCTCCTGCAGGGCGCCGAACGGGCACAGCCAGCCGCAGAACACACCGCGGCCCCAAAGCAGGATGCTGGCGGCGGTGAAGGTCCAGAGAATGAAGATCACCGGATCGGTGAGAAACAGCTCCCAGCGGAAATCCTGCACCAGGGCATGGACGAAGGTCAGTACGTTGACCACCGACAACTGCCCCAAGGCGTACCAGCCGATAAATACCACGGTGAAGATCAGGTAGCCGCGCCGCAGCCAATGCAGGAAATGCGGGCGCTGGGTGAATTTATCCTGGAGGAACAGGATCACCGTGAGCAGCAGCAAGGCGACCAGTATCACGCCGATCTGAAAGCTCTTCTGGTACCAGATATTCAGCCACAAAGGCCGGTTGGCCTCTTCGATCGCGGCCAGCTCGGCGGCGCTCGGCAGCGGCCGTTCGAGGTAGTCCTCGGGCATCTGATAGCCGAGTTCGAAACTGCTGAAGATACCGCTGGTTGGCCCGGTCTGGCGCTTTACCAATAGCTCCAGGGTCCAGGGCGAGCCAGGGTCGAACGCGGATGAAGCGCGGACGATGAAGATCGACATCTCATCGAACTCCGGCATGCCGGCGGCGAACACATCGGCCAGGCGCTCATGGTCCATGTCGCGGAAGCTGATGGTGTTGCCGAACTGGCGCAGTTGCACCCGATCGAAAATGCCACCGCGCACATAACCCGAGCCCTTGTAGGAATATTCGCCGCGCCCCATCACCGCTATCGCCTGCTCGCCGGGTTTGAGCTGCTCCATCAGGAAGCGGTACTGAATGTCGCCGAGCAGGTTGCGGCCGATGGTCGGCGCGTTCAGGTGCGCGGTATAGAGATCGATAAAAGTCTCATCGAGCTGCTCGGGCGCGGCAACGTCCACCCCTTCGGCTTCGGTGCCTTTGAAGGCTTCGTCGACCTGACCGTGGGTCAGGTGCAGGCGGCGGATCGCACCGTTACCGGTGAGCTGCGCCCAATCGGCGATCTGGTAGTTATCCAGGCGCACGCTTGCGGGCTTCTGCGCCAGGCCGGCATCGTCTTCGATCAAACCGAGCGACACCGCCACCTTGTGCGCGGCGCGCATCACCACCTCGTTGACCACCATCACCGTCACGGTGGCGCCGGTGACCGCATCGACGGTCACCGCATCCGGATCGCTGGAGCGGCCGACCACCACCCGCTGGTTGACTTTGATGCCCCGGTATTTGGCGCTGAAGGCGTGAAGTTTCGCTTCGGGAATGCCGATCAGCAGGATCGGCTCATGGTGTTCGAGCACATAGGCATCCTGAATCACCCCGGCCGTGTCGAGGATCACCTGCATATTGATCGGCTTGCCGGAATAAGCCGGGATATCGAGCACATCCAGGCTCTGGAATACATAGCCGAGCACCTTGTCGCCACTCGACAGGGTGCGCACATTGAACTCGCCTTGCGGCTCGGACGGCGCATCGGCATCGGGGAAGATCGAATCGATGCGTTGCTGTTCGATTTCGCCGTAGCTCTTGGCATGCAGCGCCGAAACCATGGCAAGCATCATCACCAGCACAACCCCCAGTCCTCTCAGCGATGAACGCTGGGCTCGAGACAGTGCGGACGGGTCGATACTCATGGGCTGTTCGGCTTCTGCGGCGGGTTCGTGCAGCCATCCTAGGGGAAGCCCCCAGCCCCGCCCCTTGACCAGAATCAAGTTGCGAAAAAGCGCTGCCGCGCCGCTCTGGAATCAAGGTCTCAGATCGTAGGCCGGGTTGGCCCGGTCGGCCGCGCTTTCCAAACCCCGTAGGGCGGGTGCAACCCGCCAAGGTTTGTACGCGCCCATGCCTCTGGCGGGTTTCACCCGCCCTACGTTACTGGCGCCGGACTTGTTCCGGGCAACGGCAACTCAGCGCTCGTAGCCCGAATAAGCCTAGGCGCAATCCGGGGCCGATCTGGCGGCGCGCAACGGTTTCGCGTTTTGCAAACCACTCTGAAGACGTTGGGCTTCGCAGGCTCAGCGCCAACCTACGTCGCTTAGCTACTGTGCGGTGTCAGATATGCCGCAGTCGCCCCCCTCGTGGCTTCGCTGGCCTGAAGTTCCAAACGGGCGATGCTGCGTAGGTGCACCTGATCCGGGCCGTCGGCGAAGCGCAGGGCGCGGCCGGTGGTCCACATATCGGCCAGCGGCGTATCCGGGGTCAGGCCCATGGCGCCGTAAACCTGCATGGCGCGGTCGACTATGCGGGTGTGCATGCCCGGCACCAGGGCCTTGATCATGGCGATCTCTTTGCGCGCGGCCTTGGCGCCGACTTCGTCGATCATCCAGGCGGCTTTCAGCACCAACAACCGCGCCTGCTCGATCTCGATGCGCGACTCGGCGATCCAGTCGCCGATATTGGCGTATTGGTGCAGGTATTTGCCGAACGCCTTGCGTTCCTGCGCGCGCTCGACCATCAGCTCCAGGGCCAGTTCGGCCATGCCGATCGAGCGCATGCAGTGGTGAATCCGCCCTGGCCCGAGGCGCGCCTGAGCCATCATAAAACCGGCTCCCTCCTCGCCCAGCAAGTTGCCGACCGGCACCCGCACATCGCGCAACAGCAGTTCGCTGTGACCTTCGGGGGCGATATGGTTCATCACCGGGATATTGCGCAGCAGCTGCACGCCGGGCGTGTCGAACGGCACCAGGATCATGCTCTGCTGGCTGTGGGCGTCGGCGTTCGGGTCGGTCTTACCCATCACGATCAGCAGTTTGCAATCGGGGTGCGAGGCATTGGTGATAAACCACTTGCGCCCGTTGATCACGTAGTCGTCGCCCTCGCGGCGGATCAGGGTCTGGATGTTGCTGGCATCCGATGAGGGCACATCCGGCTCGGTCATGGCGAAGGCCGAACGGATCTGGCCTTCGAGCAGCGGTTGCAGCCAGCGCGCACGCTGCTCGGGCGTGGCGAACAGATGCAGCAGTTCCATATTGCCGGTGTCGGGCGCGTTGCAATTGAACACCTCGGAGGCCCAATGCACGCGACCCATGATCTCCGCCAGGGGCGCGTATTCAAGGTTGCTCAAGGCCGTGCCCGGTTCGTCCGGGTGCAGCGACGGCAGGAACAGATTCCACAGCCCTTCGGCGCGCGCCAGGGCTTTGAGGTCAGCCATAAAGGGCACCGGATATTGCCCAGCCGCCACCGCCCCATGCCATTCGCCGACGCGCGGCACTATATGGGCGTCCATAAAAGTTCGCAGCTGTTGGCGCAGTGCTTCGGTGCGGGGACTGTAGGCGAAGTGCATGGCGAACCTCGTATCGATCATGGAATTGAGCCACAACGTTAGGCCGCCGCCACGGCAAAACCCAGAATCTTCAACCGCCTGAATCGGTGCCCATCACAGCGGCGCAGTTGGCGAGGAAGCTTGATCTAGATCATTACCACGGGCGGTAAAGCTGCTAAGGCTTTGGTAGCCCGGATGCAATCCGGGAGCGGTTTTATAGTCTCTATCGCTGCCCCGGATTGCATCCGGGCTACGGGGGCTATGTAGGGTGGATGACGCCGTTTTCATCCACCATCGCAGTTGGTGGTTGGTGGATGGGTAAAGCGTCAGCTACGCGCCCCGATCCACCCTACGAGGTCGCAACCTTTGATCATTCCCACGCTCCAGCGTGGGAATGCAGTTGGCGACGCTCCGCGTCGCAGGGGCACAGAGCATCCCAGAATGGGTTATCAGGCTGGACGGTCGACGCCTCGACGTGGGAGCGATCATTCGCTGCGATGGGTATCGCAGCGCTCAACGCCATCCTACGGTCGGGTCTGCTTGCGTGCCGAGGAACTGACTCACCACTGGATATAGAACATACCCTTGGCCAGCAGCACGATACCGAGCATCTGCGCGAGTACGGCCCAGTGCAGCTTGCTGTAGAGCGCTGGGGTCATGCGTCCGGAGCGCAGCAGCATGGCAACCAGGCCGAAGCTGAGAAATACGCTGACGGCCAGGACTATCTTCAGGCTCAGCAAGGTGGCGAAACTGCTGGCAAAGGGGGCGCTAAGCGCTTGGCGGTGATACCAGGCCAGGCCGAAGCCGGCGCCATAGACCAACAGCACCACCCAATGCAGCACCATGCGCGTGCGTTTGCCAAGGGCTTGTTCCAACTCGATCACGGCGCCGGGATCAAGCTGAGGTTTGACCTTGGCGAGAATGATCACCTCGAAGAACAGCGCGCCGATAAAGGCGATAGCCGCCAGCAGATGCACCACGTGTAATAACGAATAACTCATCGCAGTCTCACCGTTCGTCGAACCGGGACAGGGCGTAGGGTGCGCCATGCGCACCGCCGCTGCGGCCACCTGGCGCACGGGGCCATGGTGGCGGTGACATCACCCAGCAACGGACCTCACACCGTGCGCGAGAAGTTGCCCTTCTGCGCTTTACCGAGATAGGCGTCGAAGGCCATGGCCACGCTGCGCATCAGCAAATGCCCCTGGGGCAACAGCAGCAATGCGTCGTCGTGGATCTCCACCAAACGATCCGCCACATGCTCGTCGAGCGCGGCCAGGGCGTCGGCGAAGTAGTCCTTGAAGTCGATGCCATGGCGCGCCTGGATCTTGCCGAAGTCGATACGGCCGTGGCACATCAGGTCGCTGATCACCTCGCGGCGCAGCAGGTCGTCGGCGTTCAGGCGGTAGCCGCGATGCACCGGCAGCAGCCCCTGATCGATGCGCGCGTAGTACTGCGAGAGTTCCTTGACGCTCTGGCTGTAACTGTCGCCGACCTTGCCGATCGAAGACACGCCGAGGCCGATCAGGTCGCAATCGGCATGGGTGGAATAACCCTGGAAGTTGCGTTGCAGCGTGCCGTTGGCCCGAGCCAGTGCAAGCTCGTCGTCCGGCAGGGCGAAATGGTCCATGCCGATATACACATAGCCGGCGGCGGTCAGGCGTTCGATGGTCAGCTCCAGCAGTTCCAGCTTGCGCTCCGGCGGCGGCATGTCCTCGCGGCGGATCAAGCGCTGCGCGCGCACCAGTTCCGGCAGGTGCGCATAACTGTAGGCGGCGATGCGATCCGGGCGCAGGGCGATGATCTTGCTCAGGGTGACGTCGAAGCTGGCCACGGTCTGTAGCGGCAGGCCGTAGATCAGGTCGACGCTGACCGACTTGAAGCGCGCCTCGCGCGCCGCGGCGACCAGGGCATAGACCTGTTCCTCGCTCTGCACCCGGTTGACCGCCGCCTGCACATCCGCATCGAAGTCCTGCACACCGAAACTCAGGCGATTGAAGCCCTGCGCACGCAGTTCATGAATGCGCTCGGGGCTGATGGTGCGCGGGTCGACCTCGATGGAAAACTCGTGCTCGTCGCTGTCGTCCATGTCGAACGCATGGTGCAGGCAGTCCATCAGGTCGGCCAGTTGCTCGCCGGTCAGGTAGGTCGGGGTGCCGCCGCCGAAATGCAGTTGGGTCAGCTTGCGCGTGCCGTCGAACAGCGCCGCCTGCATGGCGATCTCGCGCTTGAGGTAGTCCAGATACTCGACCGCGCGGTGGGTCTTCTGGGTGATGATCTTGTTGCAGGCGCAGTAGTAACAGAGGCTCTTGCAGAACGGGATATGGATATACAGCGACAGCGGCTTGGGCGCGACGGCCTGGTTGCTGGCCTCGGCGGCGCTCTGGTAGTCGTCCATCGCAAAAGCCTGATGGAACTGCGGCGCCGTCGGATAGGAGGTATAGCGCGGCCCGGGGCGATCGTATTTCTCGACCAGGGCACGATCAAAACTCAATGATTGGGCCATGTTCGACCACCTCTAATAGTGAAACGACCTCCCGATAGAAGGCAGCGCAAAGCGCCGGACACGGGAGGCATGAATAGGTATAGCGCACAGGGGATGAAGACCACCGCCCTGCCCGGCTCGGTAATGGAATGCGGCGATTGTAAGGCGCGTGCCCGAGCGTAGTACCTGATCGAGGTCAATCAAGACGCAGATGGTGCGCAGGGTTGGAATGCAGCTAGCTATGGTCGTTGGTGACGCGGAGCGTCACAGGCTTGCTCCCACGCGGGAGCGATCAATAATGATCGCGGCCAAGGCCGCTCCTACAAGAGCAACGCAGCTCTTCTGTAGGAGCGGCCTTGGCCGCGATTGTTCAGCTCGTAGATTGGCCGGGGCGCGTAGCTCGTAGCTTGGGCTGAGCTTCGCGAAACCCAACGATGCATTGATGCAAACACGCTCAACCACTACCCACGCAACTCGAAATGCGCAAACAACTGCCCCAGGCGCAACCACAACTCGCCCGCCTCGTCCGGTATCGCCGTCATCGGCAACTCCGCGTCGAGCATGCGCGCGCTGCGCACCAGCTGTACGGCGAAGTGTTTGACGCCGAAGGCATGCAGTCGCTGGCCGATGCGCCAGAGCTTTTCCACATCCAGCAGGTGCCAATGCACAGTGGTGCGGCATTCGTAATCCACGCCGCTGGCCAGCAGATGTTCCAGGCTGCGCCAGTTGGCTTTGCCGCTGCCGCTGACGCCAGTGATCAGCTCGGCATCTTCGGCCAGGGCCTTGATGTCGAAGCCGACCCAATCCACCGCCTTCAGCGCCCAGGAAAACGCCCAGGGTTTGATCCCGGCACTGTGCAAGCCGATGCGATAACCCAACGCACGCGCCTCGTCCATCGCCGGCACCAGGCCGCCTTGCAGGGTCGCCTCACCGCCGCTGAACACCACCGCCTGCAACAAACCCTGACGACGGCGGAGAAATTCCAACACCTGCGACCAGGGGATTTCCTGCTCGCCGCGGGCCGCTATCAGATCGGGGTTATGGCAGTAACGGCAACGCCAGGCGCACCCCTGGCAGAACAGTACACAGGCCAGCAGCCCCGGGTAATCCAGGGTGGTCAGGGGCACCATGCCCCCGACCCGTAACTCTCTGCTCACGCAGCCCGCGCTCGCACCGCCGACTCGGTGAAGTGTTGGCGTTCGAGGTGTTCGGATTGCTTGCCAGGGTTAAACGCGGTGACCGGACGGTGATAACCCATCACGCGAGTCCAGACTTCGCAGCGTTGACGTTGCTCTTGCGGCAGTTGCTGGGCATTCATGGTGTTACTCCTTGTTGTGGGGAAACGGAAAAATCTAAATGTGGATCGATTGCGCGCCCTTCCTGTGGAAGGGGCTTTTGTGGGAGGGGCTTCAGCCGCGACCCAGCGCGACTCCGGCAGATCGCCAATCCGGGTGGGTTAGCGGCGCGGGACGCCAAGGGCCGAGCCACCGCCTCCCTCGGGCGCCGCGTAACCCACCGCGATGCCAGACCGGCCGCCTTCGGGAGATCAGCCACAGGCCTTCTCGCCGCAGCTCTGCTGCTTCTGCAGCAGCACCTCATCGCATTTCGGGCAGAACTCGTGCTCGCCATCCAGGTAGCCATGCACCGGGCAGATCGAGAACGTTGGGGTGATCGTCAGGTACGGCAGGCGGAAACGCCCCAGGGCGTTACGCACCAGTTGTTTGCAGGCCTGGGTCGAGGAAATCCGCTCGGCCATATACAAATGCAGCACGGTGCCGCCGGTGTATTTGCATTGCAGCTCGTCCTGCAACTCCAGCGCCTCGAAGGGATCGTCGGTGAAGCCCACCGGCAACTGCGAGGAGTTGGTGTAGTAAGGCGCATCAACGCTGCCGGCCTGGAGAATGTCCGGGTAGCGCTTGCGGTCTTCCTTGGCGAAACGGTAGGTGGTGCCCTCCGCGGGGGTCGCCTCAAGGTTGTACAGCTGCCCGGTTTCCTCCTGGAAGCGCACCAGGGTTGCACGCACGTGGTCGAGCAGAAGCAAGGCAAACTCGCGGCCTCTCGGCGTGTGCATGCCCTCCTTATCGCCGGTGAAGTTGCGCAGCATCTCGTGCAGGCCGTTGAGGCCGATGGTGGAGAAGTGATTGCGCAGTGTGCCCAGGTAACGCTTGGTGTAGGGATAAAGGCCGGCGTCCATATGGTGCTGGATCACCTTGCGCTTGACCTCCAGGCTCTCCATCGCCAGCTCCATCAACTGATCGAGGCGCTTGAGCAGACCATTGGTGTCGCCCTTGTACAGATAGCCAAGGCGCGCGCAGTTGATCGTCACCACACCGAGGGAGCCGGTCTGCTCCGCCGAACCGAACAGCCCGCCGCCGCGTTTGAGCAGCTCGCGCACGTCCAGCTGCAAACGGCAGCACATCGAGCGCACCTGGTTGGGCTGCATGTCCGAGTTGAGGAAGTTCTGGAAGTACGGCAAGCCATAACGCGCTGTCATCTCGAACAGCAGGTCGGCGTTCTCGCTGTCCCAGGGGAAGTCGTGGGTGATGTTGTAGGTAGGGATCGGGAAGGTGAACACCCGGCCCATCGAATCGCCGGCCTGCATCACCTCGATATAGGCGCGGTTGATCAACTCCATCTCGGCCTGCAGGTCGCCATAAGCGAACGGCATCTCCTCGCCGCCGATATAGGGGATCTGCTCGCGCAAATCCTCCGGGCAGACCCAGTCGAACGTCAGGTTGGTGAACGGCGTTTGCGTGCCCCAGCGCGACGGCACATTGAGGTTGTAGATGAACTCCTGAATCGCCTGGCGCACCTCGGCGAAACCCAGGTTGTCCTTGCGCACATAGGGCGCCAGGTAAGTATCGAAGGAGCTGAACGCCTGGGCGCCAGCCCACTCGTTCTGCAGCGTGCCGAGGAAATTGACCATCTGCCCCAAGGCGCTGGTCAGATGCTTCGGCGGCCCCGCCTCGACCCGCCCGGGAATACCGTTGAAGCCCTCATTGAGCAGACTGCGCAGCGACCAACCGGCGCAGTAGCCGGCGAGCATATCCAGATCGTGCACATGCAGATCGGCCTCGCGGTGCGCCTGGCCAATGGCCTCGCTGTACACCTCATCCAACCAATAGTTGGCGGTGACCTTGCCCGACACATTGAGAATCAGCCCACCGAGGGAATAACCCTGGTTGGCGTTGGCGCGCACCCGCCAATCCTCACGCGACAGGTACTCGTTCATGGATGCAGCCACATCCACCAGCGCCTTGCGGTCGCGGCGCAAGCGGCCATGACGTTCGCGGTAAACGATATAGGCGCGCGCAGTCTGGTAGAAACCCGCCTCCATCAACACCCGCTCAACCCGGTCCTGCACCTGCTCGACATCGACGCTGGGCAAGTCCTGCAGACGCGCCAACACCGCATCGGCCAACTGCCCCGCCAAGGCCTGATCAAACTCCCCGCACGCCTCCCCAGCGGCGGCGATCGCCTGTTCGATCTTGCCTAGATCGAACGCCACTATGCTGCCGTCGCGCTTGCATAGCTGCCGCGGGTGAAGAGCCATCTTGGTGCTGAGCATTGCGCCTCCTTACACTACATATAGGTGTTTTCTTCAGCGAAAACACAAGATGCAGTGAAAGTTACGCGAGAAACCCAGGCGCAAGATTGACCAGGATCAAGAACTCGGAAGGCTGAGTGCGGGAGGAAATCTGCAGGAGCCAGGAAGGCCATAGGCGCTCCACCCCGACCGCGCCGTGCGCCGCAAATCGCATTGGTGTATAACCTCCCAAAACCCCCACTACCTCGCTACAGCCCCCATTCCAGGCAGGGAGCGTAAAGTGACAAGGAATGTTATCCACCACGCCGACAAAAGCGTTATTACACCAGTTGGTGTCTATTTATAGTTGGGCACCAAGGCGCTAAATGCAATCTGCCTTAATAAAGAACTTTGAAGAGGCATAAATTTTGTCAGACCAAATAATTAGCCAGTTATGCAGCCTTCTCTCTAGCGCTTGGGAAGTAGTTAATTCAGCCTTCGTTATTGCTTTCATCGGCGGGCTAACAGGGGCATTCGGAGGCGCACTTGGCGCTCAACATATAGTGGAGCGCAGCAAAAATCGCGAAGAATTACTTAGAGAGTTGCGCAATACGAATGCCGCAATCATGGTCTCTTTCACCATTTCAAATGTCGTGCTTGCGCTAAAAAAACAACACGTACAACCAATGTACGAAAGCTTCATGACAGAAAAAGAAAGACTTCGTAAATTTCAAGAAGAGCCTTCCACCCAGAAGTCACATGAAAAAAGGCAATACCATCTTACTGCTGACCTCAGGTCATTCCCGGCCCCTATAACCCCAATCGAAACACTGCAAGAACTTCTTTTCCATAAAATCTCGGCACATGGCCGACCCTTAGCACTTGCGGCAGTCTTAGAGCAGTCTCTTATCGGCCTGAAAGACTCAATCACCAAACGAGACTCTCTAGCCCAAAAATTTGGAAATGGCGAAATACCGAACGAGCTAATGGCGCAACATTATTTTGGGCTACCGCTTCCTAATAATGACATTAATCAAGAATATCCTGATCTAGTGGAAGCCATTCATAGCTACTCCGACGACATCATATTTTTTAGCACACTCCTGTGCGCCGATCTTGTCGAGCATGGAAAGCGCATTCATAAAGTATTCACCAAGAAGTTCGGCAACAACGCACCAAATGTCAGTACAGCTGACTTTGCCTCACCTCGTAAAAGCGGTCTAATCCCTAGCGAATCTCAATACATTGACTGGCTCAATGGTTTTAGAGAACACAATGTAAGTAAGTAGTGTTGCCCAACAAGGCGCTCACCGGGACGGCTAAAGCCCGCCCCTTAACCAGACGTTAGAGGTTACTTATGGAAGTCAGTAACGTCATTGAAATTGATTTCAGCCAGAAGCTTGAAATCAAAATTAATAACCAAAAACCAGTTGTGCTAACTGACCTCACGATGTCCCTGCTTGGCATCAACCAGCAGTATCAGCGATTTATCGAGTCGGAAACCAACCAAGACTATAACGCGAGCACAGAACTCTACATAAAAGAGGTTCGTACAGGTTCAATAATTGTTGAGCTTGTGGCGCTAACAATGCCAATTGTTCCATTGGTCTGGAGTGGAGGTTCACTATCAGAGTGGACTACCCAAGCCAAAGCAGTCATAGACTGGCTACTTGGCAAAATTGACACCCCACCAAAAGAAGTTTCCAAACAAGACTTAAAACAATGGAGCAACATCCTAGAGCCTGTAGCAAAAGACAATGGCTCTCAGCTGAACTTCACTGTATCTGATGGCGGCACTGTAATTAATCAGTTCTTCATAAACTCTCAAGAAGCCAATGCTGCTCAGAACACTATTCAACGGCAGCTAGAGCGTCTTGTAGAGCCAGATGATCACATTCAAAAAAATAAAGTAATGTATTGGTATCAAACCAAATTTGATAGCGAGTCACATACTGGCGACAAAGCAACTATCGAAGACATCTCCAAGAAGCCACTGAAAGTAATATTTGAAAATAATGCAGTGAAAGAAGCCATGCTAGCGGGTGACGAACGTTTCTCGAAGCCTTGGCACAAGCTTGCATATGTGGTCGATGTTGAGGTTCAAACAATAAATGGCGTAGCAAAAATGTACACCATCCTTCGTTATCATGAAGAACATACATTTGACCCCGAGTAACGCAACCTCTAACAACTAGTTCAAATCACTCGCTTCGCTCGCTGGGACGGGCTAAAGCCCTCCCCTTAACCAAACGTTAGCCACCCAGAGGGTCATATGTCTCTTGAAACATTAAACTGGGGATCAGTAGCTGATTGGGCCTCTGCGTTCGGGTCTGTTGCAGCAGTTGTCACTGCGCTTTATCTAGCAAGCACCTCTCAAAAAATTAAAATAAACGCATGGTGCGGCCATCGAGTTGTGGCTGGTGGAGGTCTACCGAATGAAAATCTCATATCCATCATGATCACCAACATAGGTGGGCGACCCGCAACAATATCTAATATCGGAATCAAAGTCGGGCTGCTCAAGAAACGCTACGCAATAATAAAATGCACACCTGCCGAGCATTGTGCCGGTGTGCCAAAATTAATAAATGACGGTGAGCAGGCTCTCTATGGGTTCCCATTGGACAACGAGAGAACCTGGATAAACAGTATCTGCCACGAATTCATATTCACGAGCCTCGACATAATGACCCTTCGAATTACAATTCACTGCACAAATGGCTCCACAAAAACAATAAAGCCGGAAAAGGCAGTGCTAAAAATGCTCAAAGAGAAAATCCGCAGCAATGGCTAACAATGCGCTGAAACCGCTCACTTCGTTCGCTGGGACGGCGTTCCGCAGCCCCTTATCTTAATCGTTAGGCCTCATTAATCATGCCCCTACTTAATCCTCAGCAAATTCTCACAGACTTACACGCCGTAATAGAGGATCTGCGAGATACGAGCAAACCAGTCCAACAGCCGGATCGACAGCGAATGACCGCGCAACTTGAGACTGTATTCAATTACGTCAGCGCACAAGTTAAAGCCCCAGGCGTAACTAACACTATTTATGCGCAATCAGCTCACGACGCAAAGGTACGCGAGCAGCTTACGATTGAGCGGCAAGAGTTAGATAAACATAAAGCCTTTGTAGAGCTCAACTTTGATAGCGCTGAAAAGCATTTCAAAACGGTGCAGCTCGCCGGGTACGCGGTATTTTTTGCTATTTGGGGATTCACGCGACAATGGATACCGCCAACCGCGGAAGCATTTGCAGCACTATCGATGATTGTATCCGCTGTGGTTTTTGTTTTTTGGGAGCTGGGCAAAGCGTCGACTCTTGCTGCGATTCTTAGGAAGCACGCACACGTTAGTGGTCAAGGTCTGGATCATTTTTTGGTCACACGCTCTTCCAAGTTCGCCTCTAAAAACCAAGCAATTTCATTCTTTTCAGGGGCGCGCGTTTGGGTTTGGTGGCTGTGCGTGCTGCCGGCACTATGCGCAGTTGGCATAATGGTCGGCAGCACCGTCCTCCACTTGCTTGGCCTAGCGCTAGCATGAGGCCTAACAAAAGTTCAAATCGTTCGCTTCGATCACTACGACGGGCTAAAGCCCGCGTCTTAACCAAACGCTAGGCGAAACCACATAGACACTATGGCAACAACGGAGGCCCGCGGTTGAACTTTGCGGGAAGTGGCATGAATACCAAAAACACACTAGTTTCCGCCAGTACCATCTTGCCGAGCTGGAGCGGGAGATACGTTACTTCCTTTATTGCGGCTGTCGAGTATGGATTACAGACTGAACGCAGGCGTCTACAGGGAAATTCATATGTTGTCGTGGCGTCGCGCGATCTGTACGACTACGACGGACTGACTCAATACGTTGACCGAGTGGAGGCATTCCCGTCCAAAGAGCTGGCACTAGCCTTCGTACACCAGGCTTCGAAGGCTGCGTTAGAGGAGGCACTGGATACGCCGACCTACGGAAGTTATAAATGGCACCAGGTCGACGAATGCCCCACGTTATTTTTTACGAGATACGAACAGCCGCAGGTTCATGTTATTGGCAGCGAGCGCTTGCACTTGGAAAACGGCTCTGGCTTCGACTTGCTCTACATCGAATACTTGGTTCTACACATTCAAGCCTCAGAGCCATTGGGTAACGAATTGTTTGCGTATCTTGGAGCCGAGTACGAAGTCATGAGATACCTTTCCGAGCAAGGTGAGCCTCGTTCCACTGCTGGAACGTGACATCAGATACATTGCCCAGCGATATCTGTCACTTGCCTATTATGACGAGCAGGTTGGTTATGAACTTGCTCCTGCAAATTTGATACACGGACATGAGATTTGGTCTGAGCTTTTTGAGTCCCATGACTCGCCAGATATATTTACCAGAAGCGTTACCTGGAATATTTATACTCGCCAGATTAAGAGCACGACTGCCTGTGCGCAGAAAATTGCTAAATCAGTCACTAAAGTCGATAAAAATAAATACCAGAAGGAAAAATAACGCATGAAAACGGCTATAGGGATTTTGATAACCCTGATTCTCACAGGCTGTTCGGAGTACGGCGCTGAAATAATCAGTTATGGTATAGCTAACAACGTAGTTACCCAGACAGAATCGAGCGACGTATTAGTTTCCGGAGAAAAGCATTTAATTGAAGAGTGGAATATAACCAAAAAAACTCAGCACGTACCAAACAAGGCAGGTATTGAATTCGGTATGGCATATAGGTTAAATGAAACATCCCCAGAAGCCACGGTGGAAATCGAAGAAATCATAATATTCCCAGGCAAAGGACTCACCAACCCAAAGACAGGAAGAAGCACGAAGATTGACAGCGAACATCTTGAAATATCACCTAGCGCTGACCAATATTTCTCTTACACACTTGACCACCCATGGGAAGCCAAGTCCGGCACTTGGGTATTTCAGGTTTTGCGAAACGGAAAAGTTGTAGTTGAGAAGGAGTTTTATGTTCAATAAATCCTTCGGGCAGCAATAAATCGCTAGCTGGCTCACTGAAATTAGCAAAGTCCATACCTTTAGTTTCTCGTTAGATGACTTATGAAAATCAGTGCTAGACAACGAAATGAATCAAGCGCACCAAGGGATCGATAAACGAGTTGATCTATTCGTCAAATACTGCGGAAACATTCCCATGACCCTTGAAAAACAAATCATCGAAGCTAGTCGCACAAAAATCATTCTGCTTATCGCGATCAGTTTGGGCTGCATTGCTGCCGGAGTTTGGATGTTGCCACTTAAACCGGCAGAGATAGAATCCCAGCGCACTTTCAATAGCATTATTCTCGCATATGGGATAGGCGTCGCGACTGTTAGCTTCTTCGGCCTAGGCGTAGTTTTAGGGTTCTGGAGGCTTTTCTCCAGAAAGCCTGCTCTCGAACTAAGCAGTGATGGGATCACTATTTTTCACATAGGCGCAAATACGTTTACACCCTGGAGTGAAGTCTCAGGATTCTCTACCTGTAAAATACGCCGTCAAAAACTGCTGGCAGTGCATTTACATGACCCCAGAAAATATATCGAAGCCTGCGGGAAATTTAATAGTTACACAGCAAAGGCTAACAATAATTTGTGCGGCAGCCCGATAGTTATAACCGCCAATAGTTTAAAAATAAGCTTTGAAGAGCTATGCAAGTTATGCGAACAGTATTTGTATCAATACGAATCCCTGCCTAACGGCTAATTCGCGGTCAAAGCGCTAACTCCGTTTACCGAGCCGAACTACGGCTATGTCCGCTATTTTTGTATCAGACCTCCACTAGCCAGTGCTTGTAGCTTCCCAGCAACTGAGCGAAGCGAAAGATTTGAACTAATCGTCTCCCCTTGGGGCCGAGCGCACCGACAACGCGCATTTCAGCGTTGATGGAACGCTGATCGACGCCTGGGCTTCGCATTAAATCGATCACCAAGAAGAACGCTGGCGGGCCAGCGGAGGACGCCCAGCAGATCCGCACCAGTTTGTTGGCCAGGGCCACCGCCGCTTTGTTATGGCAGATGCGCGCCTCGGTCTCCACCGCCCAGCGCTGTAGCAGGGTCAGTCTCTCCGTAAGCGCTCCATAAACCCCACCTGCCCATAGCCCACTGATCATTGGATGCTGAGCCCCCATCCCTTACTGGAGCTCACCACGATGATGCGTCCCGACGCCAAGGTGCAAAAGGTCTACCTCTATCCCAAGCC